>JAIDRX010000059.1 GCA_029061495.1 Clostridia bacterium | reverse complement strand
ATTGGTATTAACGACAAAGTACGGATTGGGTCAAAGAATAGTAGAGCGCAGTTTGTCTAATAGGTCCATTCCGTCGCCGCTGCCTTCCTGAAGCTCTAAATCTAATATTACCGCGTTAGGCTTTTGGTGGCGGATAAAGGCGAGTGCTTCGTCTGATGATTTCAAAACGCCGGCAAGACAAAGTCTGTCCGCGTTTGCGTTAACCTCGGCGGCCAGGGCTTTGCAGTCGTTTTCGTCGTCTTCAACAATAAGTACGTTAAGCTTATTTGTCATATGTACTCCTATATTTTTATTATAGTACAATAACTGCTTTGCCGCAAATAATTTTTAATAACCTATTGCAAAATGTGAAAGATTGTGCTAATATTTTCGCACACTATTTTAGAGGATTAAATTTATGAAAATCAAATCAAAAATAGCAGTTATTTTATGCGCTGTTTTTTTATTGCTGGCAACCGCGTTGGTTACAGGCTGTAACAAGGTATTTACAAGGGCGGCAAATAACGATGATATTTACGTTGATTTATCCGTAGAGCTATCAATAAGTATAAGCTATAAAGTCAAACCCAACGTAGATATTAATAATTTGAAAATACAATTCAGTTATTATGATGAAAACGATACCTTGTT
The DNA here is from genome assembly GCA_029061495.1 of Clostridia bacterium. Lineage (GTDB taxonomy): Bacteria > Bacillota > Clostridia > Christensenellales > Borkfalkiaceae > Coproplasma. The sequence goes on along the minus strand of JAIDRX010000059.1, from coordinate 2,647 downwards.
AACACAAAAAACCAAAAACGTAGGGAGTGTTACGAAGGGCAAAGAAGTTACCGTCCATATAAGCTTTCCAGAGTTTTCATTAACAGACTTAGTCAAAATCAAAAAAACCCAGGCAGAAGTAATAGGCGGAACGGTTCCCAAGTTCGATTTTTCCTGATGTTAAGCGGCGGGCGCATTTATTGCGCCCGCCGCTTTTGCGCCAAAATTGCGCAAAATAAGAATATTAAAAAAATTTTCAAATTTTACCAACAAAAATGCGTTTTAAAATATTGTATAAATGAAAGGCAAATTTGCAGGAAGTTACCATGACACTTGACAAACTTATGAAAAAGCTTTCAGGCGGCGACGAGTCGGCGTTTGAACAGGTTTACGTGCAGACGAGAAAGACTGTGTACTATATAGCGCTGTCAATCGTTAAAGAGCGCGCGCTTGCAGAGGACGTTATGCAAAACGTCTATTTAAGCGTACTCAAAAACGCCGCGCAATACCGCGCGGGAACTAACGCGGTAGCCTGGATTGCACGCATAACGCGCAACGAAGCGTTGAAGACGGTAAAAAGCCGCGACCGCGTAAGCTACGTGGACGAAGAGCAAAACCTGCATATGTTCGGCACACAGCAGACTGACGATTATCGGCTTTTGATAGACCTTGCCAAAAAAATTCTTGACGAGGACGAGTTTGTAATACTTATGCTGATAACCGCGTCGGGCTATAAGCGGAGAGAAATTTCTGAAATTTTAGATATGCCTTTGCCCACAGTAACCTGGAAGTTTAACTGCGCACTCGATAAAATGCGCAAATCTTTAGAGGAAAATTAAAGGAGATTAAAAATGGATAGCAGTGAAATAATTTCAAAGCTCTGTAAAGAGGCGGCGGAAAACACCCCCGATTTGTTCGACAAAATTTCGTCCGCGGCAAAAGCCCAGGGGCTTATGGGTTCTTCCGTTGCGGGGGCATCGTCGGGCGGCACGTCCGCGGTAAACGGCGGCGGAGCGGTAAAAGCAGTTACAAAAACAGCATCAAAAAGCAAAATTGCAGCAATCGCCTCAATCGCTCTTGCGGGTGTCATTGCCGCAACTACGGCTATAACTCTTCCCATAGTACTTACGTCTAACAACGACAACCTCGGCGGCAACGGTGTCGGTTCTACCCAACCCGTCACCCCTTCCGAGAGCAGTACGCCTCCTGAGAGTAGCACTCCTCCCGAGAGTGGCGCCCCGTCCGAGAGCGGTACTCCTTCCGAAGGCGCCCCCCAAACCGTTGTCCGCGACGGTTTAAAATATACTCTTTCGTACGATAAGACGTTTTATACTTGCGCCGGATTTGCCGATGACGAGGCTGAAATTGATACACATTCGGACGAGGAAGGTAAAGAGATAGTTATAGCTTCTGTTATTGACGGCGTTCCTGTAAAGGTTGTCGGAGCACAAGCGTTTAAAAATTGCGATTCGCTTTTAAAAGTAACTATTCAAAACGGAATAACAGAAATCGGCGATAAAGCGTTTTATCAATGCTATTCTCTTAAAGACATAGATTTGCCGAATAGTTTAACAAAAATCGGCGATTCTGTGTTCTGGTATTGCGCTTTTGAAAGCATTACTTTCCCTGAAAACTTAACTTCAATAGGCGTAGATGCATTCGTTCATTGTGAGTCGATTGCAAGTGTAACTTTGCCGGATAGCTTGACAGAATTAGGCTCGTCTGCATTTTCAGGTTGCAGTTTGCTTGAAAATGTAACATTATCTAAAAGTTTAACCGAAATAAATAGAGGTATGTTTGGGGGTTGCGAAGCGCTTAAAAGCATAAGCATACCTAACGGAGTAACGAGAATAGGGGATAGTGCATTTAGTAGCTGTTATGCGCTTGAAATTGTAGATTTTCCTGACAGCTTAACCGAGATAGGAAGGCAGGCGTTTTTGGCTTGCAAAGCGCTTACAAGTGTAACCTTACCCGAAGGATTAACCCGTATAAGTGCAAGCGCGTTTGCTAGTTGTAAGTCGCTTGAATATATATATATACCAAACAGCTTAACCGAATTAGGCGATTATGCATTCAGAGGTTGTGATAAGTTAAATTATACAGTATACAAGAATTCTAATGGGTTTAGCTATCGTTATCTCGGCAATGACAGCAACCCTCATTTAATCCTTATAAGCGGAAACGGTCTTTATTCTAGCGTTATTAATGAAAATACAAAATTTATATACTCCGAGGCGTTCTCATATGATTATTATATTTATAATATAAATTTACCTAACGGACTGCTTTCAATCGGTGAATCTGCATTTTCGGGATGTGACAATTTATATGATATAACTTTACCTGAAAGCTTAAAATATATAGGACCTAACGCGTTCCGGTATTGCAATTCGCTTCAATATGTAAATATACCGGCGGAAATTGAATTTATAGGTTGCGGTGCGTTTGCAGAATGTTCTTCTCTTATGGGTTTAGCTGTTCCTCCTGGTATAGTGTATAGCGAGAATTGGGAAGACTATTTTATCTATAGTAATGATGGCATCAACTTTGACCCGACACCGTATTAATCAAATTATTTAAACCACAGCGGCGGGGGGAAAATTTTAGCCCCCCCCTTGCAATCTAATAATAATGTGTACGCAGACGGCTTTAAATAAAACATAAAGGA
>JAIDRX010000058.1 GCA_029061495.1 Clostridia bacterium | reverse complement strand
GTACGCCCCCACCGCGCGCCTGCCCTTAGAGGCGGAAGTCAAATACAGCGGCAGTTGCAATTTCAAACCCATATAGTACTTGGCGGGCGACGCGTCTACCGAGCCCGTCTTGTAGTCTATTATTCTCACCATATCACCGCATCCGTCAATGCGGTCTATTCTGCCGTAAAGGTTCACGCCGCTATCGAGAGGTATTTCGCACTTGCTCTCCGCGCGCTCCACTTTAAACGAAGAATTGAAAAGCTGCTCGAACGTTCCCGCCGAAACCGCGCCCGCCTCTTTTATAAGCTCGGCGGCGGTATATTCGCCGCTTTTTGTGTCGCAAAGCGAGGAATACTGCGGGGTGCGCAAAAGTTTTTCGGCCTCTCTTTCAGCCGCCTCTCTTGCGCCGTTTGAGTCCGTAAATTCGTTGAGATAGGGCGCAAGGTTTTGCAAAACCGCGTGGATAAAGTTGCCCGTGTCGAGGGGGCGCATTGCACCCTCCTCCCGCTCTTTAAGCTTCAAGCCCTGTTGCATAAAGTTGCGGTAGGGACATAAAAAGTACGTCTCTAAAACGGTGGGCGAAATGGAGTTGTAATTTACAAAAAGCGACTTGCCGTCTGATATGCTCTTTTTATCGGGGAGCTTTACCGCCGCCTGCGCCTCGTTCTCAAACCCCTTTTCCGAAAGCACCGAGTAAATTGCCGAAAGCGTTTCGGGACGGGCGGAGGATAAAAGCCTTTTAAGCGCGGGTAACTTTTCACTGCAATAGTAAGGCGTTGCCCTGTCGGAGTTTTCGTACCTTTTTACCGCGACGGGCTTTAAGGGCGCGCCCGAGGGGGTTGTAAACAGCGCGGAGGCGTAGGATATAATTTCGCTCGCGCCGCACTCCTCGCCCGCAAGACGGACGGGATAAGACAGGTACAGCTGTTTTTTAAACGCGCAGATATTGAGCGCGGTAAGCTCGCGCCGGCGCATATTTACCTGCCGTATCTTGGGGGATATGTCTATGTTGATTTTTTCAAGCGCGGCAATTTCTCTGTCGGAAAGTAGCGCCGTGTCCGAGCTGGACGAGGGAACGTCGCCCGTAAGCGATGCCACAAAGACCACGTTGCTCCCGGTGTTTGCGGTAGCCGCGACGTCGCCCACGAAAACCGCGTCCGACTTAGGGGGAATAAGCGAAATTTCAAGTGCGTTAAAACCGCTCTTTAAAATTTTTATAAACTCTTTAAGGGGGATATCCGCCCCGCCGGAAATTACTTCCGCCTCGTCTAAAACGGACAGAAGCGCCTCATATACCCTGCCGCTGAACTGCGCCGCCGTGGGATAGCTGTCCTTGAATTTTTCGCAGGTCTCTTCAAGCTTTTTCTGAACTTCGAAGTCGGTTAAAAGCCTGCGCACTCCTGCGCATATAGCCGTCGCCCCTCCCTTTGCGGGCAGACGGGAAAGCCCCTTTAAAAATACTTCCCTCACCCTCTGCACGGCATCATAGTCGAAGTTCATATTTTCAAGCGTCTCTTTTTTCGGCTCGCGCTTTACGCCGCCGCGGTATACGGCAAGCCTTAGCGCGTAATTGCGGTACGAGTCCTTGTCATCCGCCTCCGCAGGAAAAAAGGGCGAGGATATAACGCCGTCAACACTTTTAAACGCACATCCGTTTGCAACGCACTCTAAGTAGTCGCAGATAAACGAACACACCGGGTGCTCGGAAAGGGCGTGCCTTCTGTCCGCGTAATAGGGTATGCGGTACTGCGAAAACACTCTGTTCAAATCGCGTTCCGCCCCCGCGACGTCGGGGAGCATTACCGAAATTTTAGCGTACCTCTCGCCGTTGTCCAGGACGTGTTTTTTTATGCTTGCGGCAATGAACTCCAGCTCCTCGCCGAAGTCCGCCGCCTCCGTTATATGAACGTTTTTGCAAGTAGCCTTATCCTTAACGTAAAAGCTTTCGGGGTCGAAAAGTCCGCGCCTTAAAATTTCCGCTTCGGGTATGAGAGAGCTTTGCGCAAGCTCCGTCTGCGCTCCGCCGAACTCTTTCGCCGCCGCAAGGTACGCCGCCGAAGCCTCGTTTACGTATATCTCCTCTCCGCCGCCGATAAAAAGTCCGTACGTCGAACGCGCGGCTGAAAACGAAGCTTTAACACAGTCGAGCGCGGAACGCGTGAATGACTGAAAGCCTAAAAATATAACTTCGCTATTCGCGATTTTTTGACTGTTTAAAATTACGTCGGGCAGGCGCGAGAGATATGCGTTTCTGTCTATCTTTCCGCTTTCGTCAAGGTACTTGTTGTACGCCGAATATATCACGGCTATGTCGTGAAGCTTGCTCTCGAGCAGTCCGTCCGCCGAAGCCTTTTTTACGTCGTCCGCCGAAATTTTGGACGAGTATAAAAGCGCGATAGTGTCGTACACCGCCCCAGCCGCAGCGGAAGCCGACAATTTTCCGAAAAGCTTTAACGACGATTTGTTCTCCTCTATTATCCTGCGGATAGCCATTGCCGAGCCCTGGCTCGAGAGAACGTCAGTCTGCCTTCCGCACTCCGACGACAAAAACCGCGCGAAGGTAAATACCGAAACGGAAAACGTTCCGCCGACAGCCGCGCACACCGTTCTTTCGGCGGCAAGCGTAAGTCTGTCCTCGCAGAAGATTACGGTCCTCTTTCCGTTTTTCTCGTTTTCGGAAATTATGCTTTTAAGTTTTTCAAGCGCGACCGACAGCGCGGGGCAGACAATTTGTTTTATCATATTTTCATTATAACATATTGTGAGGTAATTTTTAAAGAATTTAGGGCATAAAAGTTTTTACAATTAAAAAATAATATGATATAATACTTGCGTTATGAAAAGATTTTTCAAAATTGCGACGGCTGCCCTCGCTATGGGCGTTGCCGTAACCTTAGCGGGCTGCGGCGGATTTACAAGTTGTACAAGCTGTTCAAGCTGTAACTCCAAATCAAAAAATATTGCCCTTACAAACTCTAACTGGTACCCCGGTACGGGCTACAAGGGAATACAGCCCTCGTTTATAGACAGCACAAAAGAGATTTTAAGCTACACTGTAACCCACAACGGCGACGGTGCGAAAAATAATTCTTACTCGGTTGAATACAAAGAAGGTTCGTATAAGACCAAGTTTTACGCAACCAGACAATTTAACCGCGCAAATTTCAACTTCCCCGAGGGATACAACGCACCCGACAACAACAACGAAACGGTTTACTGCTTTGAAACGGAGTTCAGTATTTCCGTTAAATATAAATTAAAGTCGGGTACGGAAAGCGATTTGCTTGAGGATAGCATTAAGACAATTTGCTACTTCCGCGCGGCAGGCAAAAACCTTCAACCCGTTTACAGCGAGAGAGGTTGCGTAACCCACGTTCCCGCAAACGCTTCGGCAGGAAGTATCGAAAGCGCCTACAGAGAATTTAAAGCTACTTATAAAAATTACTACACCTACGACTGCTCGCATGTAACTACCGTAACGCAGGAAAACGGCGAGATAAATACCGACGTACGCAGACTTAAAACCAAAAACTCACTCTTCGACAACGAGGAATTGTATATAGCCGTACGCAGTATGAAAAACTCGTCGGGTTCGCAGACGGTAAGTTTGTATATCCCAGCGGACGGAGGTTTGGTTGACCGCACCATTAAGGCAAGCGGCGCAGGAATCGGCGACGAGGAAAGAAAGAGCATAACCGACGTACTCGTCCAAAACGGACTTTATACCCGCACTGAAGAGGGCAACAACGTCCCCACCGTTGCGGCGGAAATTGCGCGCACGGACGGCAAGGGCGTAACCCAGACCGTATGGTATGCGGCGATAACGAACGCGGACAACAACGTTTCGCGCTCGACAATGCTTAAAATGACCATGCCTTTAAGCTACGGTCTCGGCACTTTAAATTTTGTGTTAAGTAAAATCGGAGAATAAAAATATTTCGCGCAGGGATTGCCCTTGCGCGATTTTTTTATTGACAAATTTTTATTTTGCTATGTACAAATTAAAATTTCGGTGTTATAATATACTGGAAATGAAATAGGGAGAAAATTTATGGCTCATAACGAAATAAGATTTATAACCATGGGCGAGCTTTTATTAAGGCTTTCGCCCCCCAACTATGAAAAGATACGCACCACCGACGAGTTTAAGGTAACCTACGGCGGCGCGGAAGCAAACGTTGCCGCGGCGCTATCGAACCTCGGCATCGACGCGTCGTACTTCACTGTCGTGCCCGACTCGTCCATAGGCAAAGCGGCGATAAGATACTTGCGCTCGAACGACGTGCACTGCTCGCCCTGCATATATTCAGACAAGGGCAGAATGGGCATCTACTTTTTGGAGGAGGGCTTCGGCGTCCGCCCCTCTAAGGTTACCTACGACAGAAAGGACAGCTCGTTTGCAACCTACGACTTTTCAAAGGTAGATTTTAAAGCAAAGCTTAAGGGCTTTACCTGGCTGCATTTAAGCGGCATTACCCCCGCACTTTCACTTGGCTGCCGCGACCTTATTATGTATGCGATTAAAGCCGCAAAAGAGCTGGGAATTACCGTAAGCTTTGACTGCAACTTCCGCAGCGCTTTATGGGGCTGGCAGGAAGCGCGCGACTGCATAACCGAGTACCTGCCTTACGTCAACGTACTCTTCGGCATAGAGCCGATAAACCTGCGCGACGAAAGCGGAAAGGATATAAAAGACGGGCTTTCAATGAACCCCTCTTATAAAGAGCAGGACAGAGTTTTCAGAGAAATTAACAAGCGTTACCCCAATATTTACGCTATCGGCAGGCACGTAAGATACGTTCACTCGGGCAGCGAAAACTCGCTTAAAGCGTTTATGTGGTACAACGGCGAAACGTACGAAAGCCGCACCTTCCGCTTTAACATACTCGACAGAGTCGGCGGCGGAGACGCGTTTGCAAGCGGTATGATTTACGCCATTATGCGCAAAATGAGCGCCGAGGAAATTGTAAACTTTGCCGTTGCCTCGTCCGTAATAAAGCACACCATGCACGGCGACTTTAATATTACCGACGACGAAGCTTCGATAAAGAAGATAATGAATCAGGAATACGAAATAAGAAGATAAATATAAAAATAGAAGCCGCGCGGCGTATAAATC
>JAIDRX010000057.1 GCA_029061495.1 Clostridia bacterium | reverse complement strand
GTCTATGATAATTCCGCTGTTGTCGTACATATTGTACTTTTTGCAGAACTCGTCAGATAGCGATACCGGCGCAACCTTGCTTTCAAGAATTTTTAATATTTCAGTTAATTTCATTTAACACCGAATTTATTTCTTGTATTGATTTTAATATCGTGCTACGGCTTTCCTCTGTCATATTGCCGCTTAAATAACTTTGCCTTTTTGAAAGCTCTTCTTTTAAATACTCTTTTAAAACACAATTATTTAAACTGTCCTTACCGTATTCAAACTGCGCGGCGGAATACTTTCCGTTGTCGCCCGAATTCGCGCCGCAAATTACGAAGTAGTAATTTTTACCGTCAGTGAAAATATCGTCTTTATTTATTTTACAACCGCTTTGCAACAGGAATTTGCGCAACGCCGGCGCGTTTTTCATTGGCTGAAAGACGAAGTTTTTGGGTATGTACGAGGTTTTTAAAATTTTGATAATTTCCTCGCCGCCGATCCCGGCTATTAAAACCTGCTCGGTATCCTTTGGAATAAGCGTTAATCCGTCGCAACAAACAGAGCGGCACTTACCTTCCGCGATATAGTCGCTTAAAAGATTTTCAGCCTTGGACAGGCTTTTTGCGCTTATATCCGAAATTACCGCACTTTCACACAGCCTGTTTTTAAGCATATACTGCGCGCAATAGCCGTGGTCGCAAGCGACGTCGGCAAAGGTTGTGCAGGGCTGTAAATATGAACAAAGCTTTTTAATTCTGTCCATCAGGTATCGAGGAAATCTTTTAAATGCTTAGAGCGCGACGGATGGCGGAGCTTTCTTAAAGCCTTTGCTTCTATCTGACGGATACGCTCACGGGTTACGTTAAACTCTTTGCCCACCTCTTCCAAGGTGCGGGGTCTTCCGTCGTCAACGCCGTATCTGAGGCGTAAAACTTTTTCCTCGCGCGGAGTGAGGCTGTTTAAAACGGTTAAAAGCGTTTCTTTAAGCATTGTGGTTGAAACGCTGTCCGAAGGTGTTTCGGTTGACTCGTCCTCGATAAAGTCGCCGAGGTGGCTGTCCTCCTCCTCGCCGATGGGCGTTTCCAAAGACACGGGGTCCTGTGCGATTTTCTGAATTTCGCGCACGCGCTCTTCGCTTATGTGCATCTCCTCAGCAATTTCCGCGGGGGTCGGCTCTCTGCCGTATTTTTGAAGTAAAAGACGGGAAACGCGCGTGAGTTTGTTTATAGTTTCAACCATATGCACGGGGATACGAATGGTGCGCGCCTGATCGGCTATCGCTCTCGTAATTGCCTGTCTTATCCACCAGGTTGCGTAGGTCGAAAATTTAAAGCCTTTCTGGTAGTCGAATTTTTCGACCGCCTTCATTAAACCGAGGTTGCCCTCCTGTATTAAATCGAGGAAAAGCATTCCGCGCCCTACGTACCTTTTTGCAATGGATACAACAAGCCTCAAGTTTGCCTCGGAAAGCTTTTTCTTCGCCTCTTCGTCGCCCTCCTGCATTCTGCGCGCAAGGTCTATTTCGTCGTCGGCGGAAAGAAGGGGCACGCGGCCTATGTCCTTTAAATACATCTTGACGGGGTCGTCAAGGCCTATGTCGGAGAGAGCCTGCTCGTAAAGCTCTTTGTCGCGCTCCGCCTCGTCGATAATCTGTATGCCCGCATCGGCTATGGACTTATAGACGAAATCCATTTGGTTGGGGGTGGTTTCGTACTTTTCCATAATGTCGCAAAGGGCGTTTGTAGTTATACTGCCCTTCGAGCCGTAGTTGTCGATAATCTGTTTTAAAATGTCGTTAAGCTTTTGCTCGGATAAACTCATTGCTTTTCTCCGCTTTTTATTTTTTTCCTTTGGTCTATAAGATGTTGTAATTGCGCCGCAAGCAACATGTTATCCGCGTTGCCCGGCTCGTTTAACTTTGCTTTCAAAGTCGTAATTTGTTTGTTTAAAGATTCTAAATTTAACTTAAATACGCAGTCCGAATAGTACTTTTCCGCAACCTCTCCCGCAAGCGCGTCGCCGTCGCTGTAGTCGAGAATTTTGCAAAGCTCTTCATACTCCGCCGTGTTTTCGTCAAAAAACTCGAATAGCTCGGCGGGCTGAACTCTTTCGTTCATAAGCTGTTTGGACTGCAAATATTTTGCTATTATCGTGTGGACGTCGCTGCAAAAGGGTATTTGCGAAACGTCGATATCCTGCGTGTACTTTGCGCCGAATAAAAACGAAGCTATTACAAAGCGCGAGGCTTTAACCGTTACGGGGGAAATATCCTTCCTTACGGCTTTTTGCTCTGCTTGCTGTGGCTGTTGTGCAGGCATTGAGTTTAAATCGCGCTTTAACGACTCATACGTTATGCCCGTCTTGTCGCGCAGGTTTTTTAAAAGCTCTTCCTGCTCCGCCGCGCTGTCCGCAGTACGGATGATTTTAATTGCCTCGGAAACGTATTTTATTTTATCCTCGGTTTTTGTTATATCGTAGCCGCGGCCTAAAGTTACAAGCTTGTACTCAATAAGCGGCATTGCGTTATCGAGGCATTTTTGATAGCCTTCCGCGCCCTGTTGTTTAATTACGTCGTCGGGGTCTAACCCTTCGGGAAGGGGTACGACTTTTACGTTAATCCCCTCGCCCTTTAAAATTTCAAGCCCGCGCATATTCGCCTTCTGCCCTGCGCCGTCGCCGTCATAGCTTATAAGAACTGTATCGGTATACCTTTTTATAAGCCGCGCCTGCTCTTGCGTGAGAGAGGTTCCCATACTCGCAACTACGTTTTTAAAACCTGCCTGATAGAGAGAAATAGTATCCATATACCCCTCTACCATAATTACCTCGTTTATAGTTTGGGTCTTTCTCAGCTTTTTTAAAAGGTTTATGTTGTAAAGCGATTTACTTTTATTGAATAAAAGCGTCTCTTTTGTGTTTTTGTATTTTGCAAACTCAGTCTTTTTAAGAACTCTGCCGCCGAACGCGATAACCTCGTCCATAGCGTTAATAATGGGAATTATAAGTCTTCCGCCCTGCGCATCGGTCAGCCTTCCGTCAACCTCGTTTACCGCGCCACTGTCTATTATATCCTGCTTTGAATAGCCTTTCGCCAAAAGGAATTTAGGCAAGTCGTTGAAGTTTAAGCTTGCGCCTAACCCGAACGACCTTACGATATTGGACGGAATATTGCGCTTTAATATGTAATTGATATGCTCGTCCGCTTTACCCGAGTTTAAGTTGTCAAGATAGAAATGTGCGCAGTCATTCATAATTTTAAGTAAAACGTCGCGCTTGCGCTTTAACTCTACGGTGTTTTTATTGTCGAAACCGGTCTGCGGAACTTCGAGACCTGCACGCTGCGCAAGAAGCTTTACCGCGTCCATAAACTCGATATTTTCAAGCTCGCGCACAAATTTTATTACGTCGCCCGATTCTCCGCAACCGAAGCAGTGGTAATACTGGTCCGACGCATTTATACAAAAGGACGGCGTTTTTTCATGGTGAAAAGGACAACAAGCCCAATAGCCGTTGCCGCGCCTTTCCAGCGTGAGGTAGCCGCCCGCCACCTCTACTATATCAACTTTTTCTTTAAGAGTCGTTATAAACTCCTGTAAAGCCGTTGCCATAAAAATTAATTTCGCTCAAATCTTTTCGCTACGCGAAAATCTTTGTAGCGAGGTTACTGTTGTTTATTTTTCGCCTGCTTCATCTATAAAGGTCCAGCCCTTGGGGACGAAAATGCTGTTAAAAATGTAAAGCGCGTATCTGTCCGTCATTGACGAAAGATAATCGCAGACAGTCTGCTCGCGCGGATATTTTTCAAGCAGGTTTATATAGCTTTGGGGAAGCTCTTCGGGGTGGGAAATGAAATGCGAATACATTGCGGAAAGCATTCTTTCAGCCTTTTCCTCTTCACCCTTTGCCGAGTCGGTGAGATACACCCTTTCAAACATAAAGCTACGAAGCCGCTCGCTTGCCTTATCAACCTGCTCGTCCATTTCAACCGTGTTTTTACCTACCGAGCGGTTATAAATGGAAGTTATCGCCGTGTTTATCCTCTCTTTAGAGGTCTTGCCCAACACGCTAACTATGTCCTTGGGGATTTCGTCTATATTCAAAATACCTGCGCGGACAGCGTCGTCCAAATCGTGGTTTATGTAAGCTATTCTATCGGCAAGGGATACGCACTTGCCCTCTAACGTTGCGGGGTTGCCGCTTTTTTTGTGGTTTATAATCCCGTCGCGAACCTCGAACGTGAGGTTAAGTCCCTTTCCGTCCTTTTCAAGAACGTCAACGACGCGCAAAGACTGAACGTTATGCTCGAAGCCGTTAGGCGACAGTTTATTTAAAATACGCTCACCGCTGTGTCCAAAAGGCGTATGCCCCAAATCGTGCCCGAGAGCAATTGCCTCTGCCAAGTCCTCGTTTAAAGAAAGGGCGCGCGCGATACTGCGCGCTATCTGCGCAACGTCCAAAGTATGAGTAAGGCGCGTTACATAGTGGTCGCCCTCGGGCGAGAAAAAGACCTGCGTCTTGTTTTTCAGCCGCCTGAAAGCCTTGCAATAGATAAGCCTGTCCCTGTCGCGCTGGTACTCGGTACGCATGGCGCAAGGCTCCTCTTTACGCTGTCTGCCCTTCGTTTTATCAGAAAACGAAGCGTACGGCGAAAAGAAAGCTTTTTCAATTGCATAAGTTTTTTCTTTAACCGACTTAAATTTTTTCATTCCGTCTATTTATTACGAAAAAAATTCCATTTTTCCTTTTTTTGTACAAAAAATTTATTTTACGCGCTTAAAAATCGTGTAGATACAAGCAGAACGAGGAGCGCGCGGGTTTGTTATTTGAAATTGCGTAGATACAAGCAAGACAAGGCGAACGAGCATTTTTGACGGGGAGTTTACTGAGCGTAAACGACCCGAAAAAAGCGCAGTTCAACGCAGTATTGCGCAGTATATACGCGATTTTACTTGCCGAAGCCGCCGCCGACAGACAAAACTTCCCCCATAACGTAATCCGCGTCTGAAAGATAGATGCAGGCTTTTGCCACGTCTTCGGGATAGCCTATGCGACCTGCGGGGATACCGTCGATAAGCTGTTCCATTTCGTTTACGGTCAAATGCGAATTCATTTGAGTATCTATAACGCCGGGGGATACGCAGTTTACGCGTACCTTTGAGGGAGCAAGCTCTTTTGAAAGCGCCTTTGTAAATGCTATAACCGCGCCCTTGGAAGCCGAATAAGCGACCTCACAGCTAGCTCCGACTTCACCCCAAATTGACGCTATATTTATTATACAGCCGCCTCCGCAGCCTATCATTTTATCAGCTACCGCGCGGCAACAGTGATACACGCCTTTTACGTTTACGTCGAAAATTCTGTTCCACTCTATTGGCGAGGTGTCCTGTATTACGCGGACGAGAGAAATACCCGCGTTGTTTACAAGGACGTCAAGCTTATCGTAAATTCCGTAAAACTCTTTAAACATTGCCCTGACCTGCGCCTCGTCCGAAACGTCCGCGCGCAAAAGTACGGGACAGTAGCCCTGCATATTAAACTCTTCCTGAGTTGCAAGGGCGGTTTCCTCGTCGCTGTGATAATTTATAACCACCTCGTAGCCCTGCTGTAAAAACGCGTGGGCTATGGCTTTTCCTATTCCCTTTGTTCCGCCCGTAATGAGTGCTGTTTTCATTTTGTAAGCTCCAATATTTTTTCGGCTATTTGCTTCGGTGAAAGATCATCCGTGTCGACAGTTATATCCGCCGCGCCTTCGTATACGCTTTTTCGCGCCGCGTACAGCGCGTTTATCTTCTCAGCCGCGCCGCCCTGCAAAAGCGGTCTGTCGGAATTTCCCTCCACGCGTTTAATAAGCGTTTGCGGCTGTGTGCGCAGGTAAACTATTTTTCCGTTACGCTTTAAAAGCGAAACGTTTTCACTCCTTAAAAGACAACCGCCGCCAGTGGATATTACTATATCAGAAAGCGCGCTTACCTCTCTTACCGCCTCGGTTTCCAGATTTCTGAAATACTCCTCGCCGTGTTTTGCAAAGATTTGAGAAATTTCGCCGTGCTTTTTTACGATTTCGGCGTCGGTATCCACGACCTTTTTGCCTAAGCTTTCAAGCGCGGTTGCAACCGTGGTTTTGCCGCTGCCGGGCATACCTGCAAGGACAATATTCATAGTTTAAAGCTTTCGCCCGCCAAGATATAGCTGTTTTTGCCGAAGCCGCATATAACGCCCTTGCACACCCCGGATATTACCGACTTGTGTCTGAACTCCTCGCGTGCGTGAACATTGGACATATGCACTTCTATTACGGGTATTTTAATGGAAGCTATTGCATCGCGTATAGCGTAGCTGTAATGAGTAAACGCGCCGGCGTTTAAAACTATGCCGTCGCAGTCCGCCTTTTGAAGCGCGGTACAAATTTCACCCTCGATATTGCTCTGGAAAAACTCGCACTTATCGCCCTTGAAATGCGAGGCAATTTCTTTATTGATTTCGTCAAGAGTCTGCGTGCCGTAAACGCCCTTTTCCCTTACGCCCGTCATATTCAAATTGACGCCGTTTATAAATAACAGCTTCATAAACTTTCCTCCGTGTATTTTTCAAATAAAAGCTTTGCCTGATTTTCATTAGGCTGTAAATCGAAATAAATGCACTCCGAAAAGTACGCCTGATAAAAAAGCATTGCTTCGCCGTTTATAATTTTTTTGCCGCATTGTTCGGCAATTTCCAAAAATCTGCTTTTGCGCGGGGTGTAAATTAAATCTACCGCGACAGAGCAAAGTTTTAAAATATCCTCGCCGACGGGGGATATACCCTCCGTCTTGTGCATCCCTACGCCCGTTGCGTTAATTATCGCAAAGTAGGGTTTTACCTTTATTTCGTCAAGAGCAAAAACACCTTTAAACTCTTTTGCTATCGCCTGCGCGTTTTCCGTCCGCCTGTCGTAAACGTAGACGGTTGCGCCCGCGTCCGCAAGCTTTTTGGCTACGCTTCTGCCTGCGCCGCCCGCGCCGAGTAAAAGTACCTCTTTGCCATTGACCTCAACGCCATTATTTTTAAGCATAAGCGCAAAGCCGAGTCCGTCGGTGTTGTCGCCTGCGCGGTCGCGAGTGCGGACGGTGTTTACCGCGCCGAAAACTTCAGCGTCGCATTGTATGCTTTTTAAGTGAGGCATTATCGAAAGCTTATACGGTATAGTTACGTTAAAGCCGTCTAAATCTTTGAAAAAGCTTGCAACGCAATTTTCGAACTCGTCCTCGGGTACGGAAATGCGTTTATAGTTTACGCGGTTGCCCATATGCTCCGCTATGAATGTATGAATTTGCGGACTCGTCGATTTTGAAACGTCCTTGCCGATTACAGCGAGATTAAGAGTTTTCATTTTGCTCCTTTAACTTATCCCTGCACTCGGTTATAAGCTTAACGTATTCGTCGATACCGAGTATGATTTCCGCGCTCATTCCCTGTTTGTTTGGAACTACCAAAGATACCTTTTTATCGCCCTCGTTCTTTTTGTCGAACTTAGCCATAAGCGCCGCCTTTTCTATATCGTCGTATGCGGGCAATTTTTTTATAACTTTTTTGATAAGCCTTTCAAGCGTATCAAAGTAATTATCCGAGCCTAAGCCCTGAGCGCGTGCGATATACATTTCGTAAATCATTCCGATAAGCACGAACTCTCCGTGCGACTTCCTGCGGTAGTACAGCTCGAATGCGTGCCCTGTTGTGTGTCCGAGGTTTAAAGTTTTTCTGACACCAGTCAGGTCGTGCTCGTCCTTTTTAACGACTTCGGCTTTGTGATTTATGCAGTCGGCGGTGATATCGCCGAGAAATTGCTTTGAGGTTAAATTTTCGATATTGTTTGCAAGCTTTGAATAAATTTTTGAATCAAGCGCGCCGTACTTTATAATTTCACCCAAGCCGCAACGGATTTCGCGGTCGGGGAGAGTATCTAAAAACCTAAGGTCTACTATAACCTCTTCGGGCTGATAGAACGTGCCGATTAAATTTTTAACGTTTTCAAAGTCAACCGCCGTCTTGCCGCCGACGGAGCTGTCTACCTGCGATAAAAGCGTTGTAGGAATTTGCACGAGATGAACGCCGCGCATATACAAAGAAGAGGCAAGTCCCGCAATATCGCCCACTACTCCGCCGCCGAACGCTATTACGTAACCGCTTCTGCGTATTCCCGCGGCAGCCATTTCGCGCAAAATTTCAAAAAGGTAACGCTGGGTTTTGCTCGTTTCGCCTGCGGGTAGAATTTTTACGGGAACGCTGTTGCCGAAGGTTTTCCAGATAAGCTCTCTGTAATATGAAAATACGTTTTTATCCGTAACGATAAAAAGCTGTTTGCCTTTGAGTTCGGGCGCGTATTTTTCAAAAGCGCCCTCGCCGCAGTGTATTACGCTGTTTACCGTATTTGTCTTTATGGTTATATCGGTCATAATCAGTCCTGTAACGCGTTGTAACGCTCTATTACCTCGCGCATATTGTCGCCGCCGAGTCTTTGAGATACGACCTCGGCAAGCGCGAAAGCCGTTACGCTTTCAAGTATAATTTCAGCCGCGCAGATAGCCGCAACGTCGCTTCTTTCGCTTGCGGCGGTGCAGGGCTGTTTGGTTGCATAGTCTACGGTGTTGAGTCCCTTCATAAGCGTGGGGATGGGTTTCATTGCGGCGCGTAAGATAATTTCTTCGCCATTTGACATACCGCCCTCAATTCCGCCTGCGTTGTTAGTCTTGCGGAAAAACTTTCCGTTTTCATAATAAATCTCGTCGTGAACGCGGCTGCCTTCTCTTTTAGCCGCCTCGAAGCCTAAGCCTATCTCTACGCCCTTTATTGCCTGAACGCTCATAAGCGCGCCGCAGAGAATTGCATCAAGCTTGGTCGAGTACTGCATACAACTGCCGAAACCGCTTTTAAGACCCTTTACTCTTATTTCGATAATGCCGCCCGCGGTGTCGCCGTCGGCCTTGAGCTTGTCTATTTTTTCGATAGCCTTTTTCTGGACTTTTTCGTCGAGCATAAACAAAGGCTGTTTCTTTGCTCCTTCAAGCTGTTCGAATGAATACTGCTTTTCGTCCGCAATTCCGCAGACGCTTTTAACGTAGCCCGAAACCTCTACGCCGAGTGCATTAAGATACTGCCTTGCAATACTGCCCGCGGCTACGCGGACAGCCGTTTCTCTTGCGCTTGCGCGCTCTAAAACATTGCGGGCGTCCGTGTGTCCGTATTTAATAAGCCCGGTTAAATCTGCGTGTCCCGGGCGGACTTTGGTCAAAGTTTTCTGCGTCGTGTCGCACCCCTCGGGAGCCATGCTATCGCGCCAGTTTGCATAGTCGGCGTTGACTACGGCAAAGGACACGGGACTTCCGAGAGTTTTGCAGTTTCTTACTCCGCTTAAAATTTCGACTTTGTCGCTCTCGATTTTCTGTCTGCCTCCCCTGCCGTAACCGCTTTGGCGCAGAGAAAGATAGTAATTAATTTCGCCTATATTAATTTGAAGATTTGACGGCAAACCCTCGATTATGCCGATAAGAGTTTTGCCGTGGGATTCTCCCGCAGTTGAAAGCTTCATATTATTCTCCTAAACTACAGCATAGCCTTCGCGCGTTACTTCGAAGGTTACGGTGCCGTGTTCGTCAGTTCTGTACAGTTTGTCCCCAACGTAATTAACAGCGTCGGAAATAACTTCTAAAGACGGACAACCGTTGCCGTTTTTGCCGACCGAAATGACGGCTGCTTGGGGTTTGAAAAAATCGTATAAAGGCGCGCACGCGGAATTTGCATTTCCGTGGTTTGCCACTTTTATTATTTTTGATATATCGCCGTTGTGGTGATCTACCATATAATCACCGACTATGCCGCTTGTCATTAAAAGGTCATTACAGATTTTTTCCTGCACCGCGGAAGTTGCATCGCTTGTGAAAAGAAAGCTTGTGTCTCCGTATTGTAACCACATTACAGCGGAAGCCGCGTTCCTTGCGCTCTCGTCCGAAGGGTTTGAATTGAGATTTGCATACTCGCCCTCGGGGTTAGTATGAATTGACGGAGATAAAAACACGAAAAAATAATCGTATGCTTCGTTTGACGCGCCTTCGCCGTACTCGATAATTTTCTTTTCGGCTTTACTTGAGTTTGCGGAAAGCACGAAGTCGCGATAGCCGTCCGTAACGTATGCGTTTAAACAGTACGGCATATAAATTGTTTTAACTTTTTTGTATTGTATAATTTCGCCAAAGCCGCCGCACTGTTCGTTATTTACCGAAGTACAGACGAGGTAGTCGATTGTGTCGATATCGCACTTGTTCAAAAATTTAAGTATGCGTTTTTGGTTGGCGCTAGTTCCGTTTCCGCAGTCGATAAGCATATTTTTGCCGTCGGGGAGTTCTACTATTGTACAGTCGCCGTAGCCCACATCGACGAAGCGGACACGCATAACCCCTTCCGCCGCGCCTTTATTGTGTAACACGAAGTAACTTGCAAGATATTTTACGGGTACGAAGAAGTTTGTAATTATCAAGGCCAACGCTATTGCGCACGATACGGCAGCTACGATTATCGCCCTTATCTTACCTTTTGATAACTTCTTTTTCTTTTGCTCCATACTTTAATTACCGCAGATTATAATTATACAAATTTTATTATACAATATTATAATTCAAAAGTAAACAAAAAAACAAAAAACTACGGTAAATTGTATAAAAAACGGTGCGCTAAAAATATTTTTTGCTAAACTTGAAAATCGCTTGCAAAATTTATATTATTTGCTATAATGATATAGCTAGTCTAATTTTTAGACTGGTTTAACTTTTAGCCTAATTAAATAGTGTGCTACTGTGGCTCAGCTGGTAGAGCAGCTGATTCGTAATCAGCAGGTCGCCGGTTCGAATCCGGCCAGTAGCTCCATTAAGCCCTTTGAGGAAACTCAAAGGGCATTGTTTTAGCTACTGCCCGTATCAACGAAATAACGTTTGGCACTGCGTGCCAAATACGCCGCAAGCGGCTACCGAATCCGGCCAGTAGCTCCAAAAATAGAGCCCTTGCTTGTTGCAAGGGCTTTATTTATTTAACACTGTAACAGTTAAAAAGAGGCTGGTATTGCCACCTTTTACTCTTTAACATTATCACGCCGAAAATTATGTAAACCAAATGAACGCCGACGAGCATAAACATATTTGCAACCGTTCCGTCAACCGTTTGCGCGGCCGCCGCGGAAGTTGACACTATTGCCCAGAAACCTGTAAAAAAATCTTCAAGAAAATGAATGATAATGCAAACCCATATATTGCGCGTTCTCAAATAAACTGCACAAAGATAGAAGCCTGCCATAAAGGTAAAAAGCACTTGCCCGATGGTCATTATTACTACCTTAGGCGTAGTTACAAGATTAAGTAAATGCCTTAACCCGAAAATTACTGAAGATATAATAATTGCCGTCCAAATAAAACCTTTTTTGTTTTTCCAACTGTCAAGCATTTGCGTAAAAATGACACCGCGGAATAAAAACTCCTCGCCAAACGCTATTGCAAGATTATAGAAAATGAACCCTATAACCGTTGAAGCTGACGGCGTTACGTCAGGCTTGTTATAGCTGAATACAAAAGCCATTACGGCACAAACAAGTCCGACCAACCCGAAAGTAAACAGCCCTTTAAATAGTCCCTTGCCTTGCAGCGTAAACGGAATTTTACGATAAACGGCAAAGCAAATAGCAATAACCGCTAAAAGCGTTAAAGTATACTTTATCGCGCTTGCCCAATAAAAAGGCAATTTGTATAAAAGCGGATATAACGCACCCCAAATTATAGGCATTGAAACTGCAAAGACCGCAACCGAAAAAATAACGGGGAACCTGTCAATAAATTTTCTCATAGTACACCTCTATTTATAAAGAACTTGCAGATATTCGCTCCAATCTCCGTCCAATTCAACGTTAGGTGAAATTATAAGCGCCGTTGCGCCGTGAACGAGCGACCAGCATTTAATAAGCCTTGCAAGCCCTTGCTCTCTAGTCAGTCCGTAAGTTTCGGTCAACGTCAAGCAAGCTTTTCTGAACACTTCAAACGGCGGGTAATTGCCTTTAACCTCGTCTAAGGTCAAAACCATTTTGCAAGTTTGCTTGCTGTTAAAAATAAAATTAAAATACACGGGATGCAGCTTAAAAAATTCAATATAAGCGTTTCCGAGTATATTTAAAGTTTCGGGCTTCGTTATATCATCGCCCGATATTGAATTTGACAGATATTCGGCAAACCGGTTTGAAACGTATTCGCGACAAGCTGATAAAAGCTCTTCTTTGCTTTTGAAATGCGAATACGGCGCAGCATAAGTAACGTTGCATGCCCTTGCAACCTTACGGATAGATAAGCCATTTTCCCCCTCGCTATTTACAATGCCGATAGCCTTTTCTATAAGTTCGTTTTTTAAATTACCGTGATGATATGAATGCTTATTATCCATTTATGCCCCCTAATCTTGACATTGTTAAGATTATAACATTTAATATTAACAGTGTCAATTGAGTTATGATATTTTCATGCAAAACATAAATTTTGCGCAGGCTAAATAGAATATACTATGTTTAAAAATGCGAAAAATGCGGCTTTTATAATTGCCGTAATATCTGCTGTTGCGGTTACGGCGGTTATCTGCATTTTTGTAATTGCTAACGGCGGCGGAAAGCTGACTTATAAAGCCGACTACTACTATATCTGTTACCGCATAGCCGACAACTCGGTTTCGGCAAGCTCGCTTTCGGAAACGGCGTCAAGCTACGGCGGCGCGGGATACGTTATAACGCACGACGGAAATTATTATGCGACGGTATCCTGCTACTACTCTGAAAACGACGCGGACGGAGTTTGTTCAAGTTTAAAACGGCGCGGGCTAGACTGCTCGGTTCTGAAAATAAGTACTGATAAATTTAAGCTGAAAACCCGTTCCGCGAGAAAAAACGCCGAGCTATACGCGGGGAATTTAAACACCTTGAACTCCCTCTCCCTGCTTGCGTACGAGTGCGCCAACGCGCTCGATTTAGGCAACTATAACCAAAGCAAAGCCAAAGACGTTGCCTCCGCCTTAAAAAGCGGATTAAACGGACTACTGCGAGCGAACGAAAACAACTGCTTTACCGACCGCCTTGAAAATTTAGTAGATATTTGCGACGATAAGTGCGACGGATATATTTACTCGAAAGATATGCGGTACATTCAAATTGCCGTAACGGACGTGATTATCAACGCGGAAATTTACTAAATATTTTTAAGTTTAGTAAAATTTTGTAATTTGCGCAAAATACGGATATGAACAGAAACTTTCCTGCATTCTGTGCGGCAATGCTTGCGTTTGCGCTTCTTATCGTGTTTTGCGGAGGGCTTTGGGCTCAGGGCGGCGCGTTTTCACTTGCCGAGGAAAAGTCCGATGCAAAGACCGTTTACCTTACTTTTGACGACGGACCCAGCGACAGGGTAACCCCGAAAATTTTGGATATACTTGCCGAGGAAAACGTTAAAGCAACGTTTTTTATTGTGGGCAAGAACGCCGAAACGCGAAAAAATTTGGTTAAGCGTGAAGTAAAAGAAGGTCATACCGTCGGCGTACACTCTTACTCGCACGTGTACGGAAAAATTTATTCCTCACCCGAAAGTCTTTTAGAGGATATAGACAGCTGTAACGATTTAATCGAGGAAGTTACGGGGAGCCGCTCTACCCTATACCGCTTCCCCGGCGGAAGCTTTAACCTTTCGGACAGGCTGATTTCGGCGGTAACCTCGCACGGAATGAGATACGTTGACTGGAACGCATCTTTCCGCGACGCGGAAATTTACAACGCGACGCCGCACGAGCTTTACACGGCGGCGGTAACCACCGCGGCAAGCGCGGAAAACATAGTTTTGCTTGCGCACGACTCCACCACCAAGACGGCGACCGCGGAAGCATTGAGAGATATTATCCGACACTTTAAGGACGAAGGTTATTTATTTAAATCGTTTTAAATTTTTCAAGGATAAAGCCTGTTTGCTTTATCCTTGATTTTTACTTTGTGTTCTGATATAATTAAACTACTATGGAAATTGAAAACGTAAATGTAAGAGAATACGGCAGTGCTCCGCATAAAGCAATAGTTTTGCACGGCGGTCCCGGAGCGCCCGGCAGCGCGGCGGGAATATGCAAAGGGCTGTGCGACGACTTCGGAGTTTTGGAACACCTACAGACTTCTTATTCGATAGACGGACTTATAAGTGAAATTTTAGATATATACGATAAGTACGGCATTGAAAAGACGACTATTATAGGACACTCTTTCGGGGCGTGGCTTGCGTTGATGTTCGCAGAAAAATACCCCGAAAAAGTTAAAAAGGTCATTGTCGTAGGGTGTCCGCCGTTAGAGCAGAAATATTTGCTGAATATTATTAAAACGCGCAACAAAAGGCACAAAAAAGTAATTCATAGTGATTTGTATTGCCCGCTTCCAAATTCGGGAAGCGACATGATACGTTTTGACGACGAACAGTTTAAAGCGCTTATGGACGAAGCTACTATATTGCGTATACGAGGAAAGCTGCTTTCGTCAGTGCTGAACGTAAGCCGCCCCATAGTTGCAATACACGGCGACTTCGACCCCCACCCTATAAAGGGAATAACAAAGCCTATCGGCGGAAGGCTTAAAAATTTGGAAATGATAGTTTTAAAAAAATGCGGACACGAACCGTGGAAAGAAAAATACGCACGCGACGAATTTTTTAATATCGTCAAAGAACAAATTAAATACTTTTAAAAAATAAAGCGCGCTATCTTCGCATTAGAAGATAGCGCGCAGTTTTTTATCCGTCTTAGTTTACGCCGTAGGTTTTACGGTACTCTTTCATTTTGTCAAGATACTCTTTACCCTCGATTACTCCGTCCTCGATAGCGGCAATTATGTCCGCCATTGTAACGATGGAATAAACCTTTACGCCGAATTCCTTATATACTTCCTGAACGGCGGAAAGCGAGCTTTCAAGCCCCTTTTCCATTCTGTCAACGGAAATTACCATTCCCGCAATTTTTACGTTTGCCGCCTGTTGTAATTTGGGAAGCATTTCGCGGAGAGCCTTGCCCGACGTCATGACGTCCTCTATTAAAATTACGCGCTCGCCGTCTACAAGCTGTTTGCCGACAAATAAGCCGCCCTCGCCGTGGTCCTTAACTTCCTTCCTGTCAAAGCAGTACCCCAGGTCTTTATTGTACTTAGAATACAGTGAAACCGCGGTGGTTACTGCAAGCGGAATACCTTTGTATGCGGGACCAACGAGAGTGTCCGCCTCTATCTTATTTTCTTCGATGCACTGCGCGTAATACTCGCCGAGGCGCGATAACTGCGCACCGGTTTTATAGTTACCGGTGTTTATGAAGTAAGGGGCTTTTCTTCCGCTCTTTAAAGTAAACTCGCCGAATTTAAGAACGCCGTTATCTACCATAAATTTAATAAACTGCTGTTTGTAAGTCATTTTTATTTCTCCTTTTTTTGACCGTATAAAATATCCGGATAGCCGCTTTTGCTATTCCGCCTGCGTACAACAGGATTGATGATATAACTATCGTAATAAACAAATCGGGAACAAAGTTGCACGCAACCCACAAGGGTGTTGCAAAAAACATTTGCGAAAGCGCCAAAAGCAACGACGGAAGCACTAAATGCAGTAATACGGTTATTACTGTTTTTAAAGCCAAGTTGCCCTTTGAAAGCCGCTTTATAAACAAGCCCAATAAACACAGCGGCAGACACGCGATAATTAAAACCGCAATATAAGCCATATCGTAACCGAAATGTTTAACCGCATATTCCGAGGCGCCTATCTCGTTGGGAGCCTCGCCCATAAGCATAAGCGCGATACTCCAATCGATCCGGTCCATCATATCTTTCGTTACGAAATAATCGTTGACGTTTACCGCGATTGCAATGCCTATCTGCCTTTCGGGTAGAATATAGATGCATGACATTCCCGTTTCGACAAGTCCGCTGTGGCGGAGCACAGGTTCGTTTAACGGCTCTTTTATAAGATTCCAACCGAAACCGTAAGCGTACGGAATATTTGCCTCAACCGAAACGTTGTTATCGTAAAACATTGCGTCTATGCTTTGTTGCGATATTATCTCATTGCCCTCATTTAAATACATTTGAAGGTACTTGCCGAGGTCGTTCGTAGATGCGGAAAGATATCCCGCGGAAAGCGAAATCCAGTCTGAATCGCTTTTGGGATAACTCGGTTTTGCGGCTGTGTTTACGCCTAGATAGTTGCGGTAACCCTGAATCAGTCCGTTCTTTTCGCTTTCCTCGCGCGAGGCGGCTGAACGCGTCATATTCAACGGTTTAAATACGTTTTGGGTAACATACGTTCCGTAGTCGGTTCCGCTGACCGCTTCGATAATTTTGCCGAGCAAGGTATAGTTGACGTTTGCGTAAACGTGCTCGCCTTGCTTGTTTAATATTTTGTAGTTATTGAAATTCTGATGTTCGCCAAGTCCGCTTGTGTGGTTTAAAAGTTGTTTTACAGTAATTTTAGCACCATACTTTGCGGTTGGCAGATACGCAGAAATATTGTCGTCTAAATTAATTTTGCCATTTTCAACTAGCTGCATTATGCAAACAGCCGTAAACGATTTGCTGACCGAGCCGAGCAAAAAAGGAACGTCCGCGCTCCCGCATTTGCCGTAAGTTTTTGACAACAGCACGCTTTCTTTATCGACGATAGTTACCGACGTTGCGGGGATATGCGCCCTTTGCGTAGCCTGCGAAAGATATGCGTCTATACTCGAATAGACGTCCTCTCCGCTTTGCGTTTCGGCTGTAGCCGCGTTAAAAGGTATTGCGCAAACTACGGTTAGCGCAAGCAAAATACACGCTAAAAACTTTTTCATTTTCAGCCGTTGAGTGTGAGCGTGTTTACAATTTCGTTGATATTTTTTACGCCGTGCTTATCAAGCCATGAGTTTGCTTCGGCGATAATTCGTGGCATTGCGTTTGCATCGGTGAAGTTTGCCGTTCCTACCTGAACTGCGCGCGCGCCCGCCATCATAAACTCGATAACGTCCGCGCCGCGCGTAATTCCGCCCATGCCTATTACGGGGATATCGACGGAGTGCGCCGCTTCGTAAACCATTCTAACGGCGACGGGCTTAATACCGGCGCCTGAAACGCCGCCCGTATTATTGGCAATTACGGGTTTGCGGCGCTCGATATCTATGACCATACCTGTAAGCGTGTTTATTAGTGAAATGCAGTCCGCGCCGCCGCTTTGAGCCGCCTGAGCGTTTACGGGGATACTTTCAACGTTCGGAGAAAGCTTGACCATAAGCGGAGTTTTTCTGAGCGCGCTTTTTGAAACTTGCGTAACCTGCCTTATACTTTCGGGCTTGATGCCGAAAGCCATTCCGCCCGCCTTCACGTTGGGACAGGAAATGTTGAGCTCGACAAAGTCTACAAGTCCGTCTAACTTAGCGCAGATTTCGCCGTACTCGTCAAACGATTTGCCTGCAACGTTCGCGACGACCGCCACTCCCTTGCTTTTAAGAAAATCAAGGTCGTATTTTATGAAGTGCTCTACCCCGGGATTCTGAAGTCCGACCGCGTTTAAAATTACGCTTTCGCCCTCTGCTATTCTCGGCACGGGATTTCCGAGGCGAGGCAAAAGCGTCATGCCCTTGGTGCTTATACCGCCGAGGACGGATATATCGTAAATTTCGTCATACTCTCTGCCGAAGCCGAAAGTTCCGCTTGCCGCAATTACGGGGTTTTTAAGTTTTACTCCGCAAATTTCTACCTGTAAGTTTGCCATACTTTGCCTTTTTATTTTTCCATCGTTTCAGCGTTTTCAGCAGCTTTACGCTCTGCGATTTCTTTCTGAGCTTTGTCTATTGCCACAAGCTCATTTATTCTGTTTGCTGCTTTATCAACGCGGGAAGTATATTTGAATTTGTACTGCTTCTGCGCTACCGAAATTACGAGCGAGCCATAACCCGTCCAATACGAACACGAGGTGCAAAAGTCAACCTCCGACGGATAACATACTACGCCGCCGCTCAAATACAACTTACCGTCGGAATATTTTATCAGTACTCTGGGTATAGTTGACCACCATGCGGTTATACCTATCCCCATTCCTAAAAATAACATCCCCATAACAAGAAAGTAAATTCCTTCCATCCATTGCCGTAAAACGAACGGAGCGATGCTCACCAACGTTATAAGCGCACCTAAAACGATTACGGTAATATACAGCCCTAAAATACCGCGTATGCGCCTTGCAATAATTTCTTCTTCCATTATTTTTGTTCGGTTTCAGTACTTTCCGTAGCCTTGCGCGCGGCAATTTCCTTTTGAGCGTTTTCAATAGCCGTGGCCTGCGCTTTAAGATCGTTGATTATACTTACCGCTTTTGATACGTTTTGAACGAACCAGAATTTGTATTCCTGATGTCCGACCGACACTATAAGTTTGCCGTAATTAAAAATTGCTCCGTCAAGTCCGTAACTGCTCGAGCGGCAATAGTCAACCTCGGAAGGCGAGCAGACAACTCCGCCCTTGCTGAGATAGAGCTTGCCCTCTTTAAACGTTACGTAAGCTTTGGGGAAACGTGCGAACACGATAGTCCACGCTAATCCTGCGCCAAGCACTATCAAGCCGAACGCAAGCAAACCTGCGCCCAAATATTTGTTGGGTGCTAAAATTAAAGCCGATACGCCGAATATCGAAATAATAGCGCCGAGCACTATAAGCACGATATAGCTTGCCATTAAGCTTGACTTCTTTTTTGCGATTACTTGTTCCATTATAAATTTACCTCCTTAATATTAAAAACGGGACCGTCCTTGCAGACGCGCGCGTTTTCTCCGTCAGTTTTTTTGCACACGCACACAAGGCACGCGCCGATACCGCAGCCCATTCTCTCCTCCAACGATACGAAGCAGGGAATATCCGAGCCGCACTCAATAAGTTTTTGCTTTAACACTTTAAGCATTATAGGGGGACCGCAGGCGATTATTACGTCCGCCTTTATCCCGTCCGCATGCTTTAAATATGCGTCAACCGCGTTGCCCTTTTCGCCGTAGCTTCCGTCGTCGGTAGTTACGGTTAAAGTTTTGCTCTTTTCAAGCTCGTCCAAAAGGCAAACCGCGCCTTTATTTCTGAAACCGATAAACGAGTAAAACTCTTTATCTTTACAGTTTTCACGTATGGTTGAAATGAGCGGGAATATCCCCACGCCGCCGCCTATTACGGCAACTTTTTTGTATCCGTCAAGGTTGAAGCCGTTGCCCAGCGGAAGCAATACGGAAAGTTTTTGACCCTTTTCGGTTTTGGAAAGGGTCTGAGTTCCGCCGCCCTTTACCTGATAACAGACGGTTATATCGTTCCCCTCAACCTTCATAATTCCCAAAGGCCTGCGCAGTAAATTTGCCGCATTGCCCGTGGAAAGGTTTAAAAACTGACCGCCTTTTATTTTCCCCGCGCTTTCGGGCAGGGTCAAAGTCAGCATATAAATATTTTCCGCAATAAGTTTATTTTCTTTTACGGTTGCGATTATATCTTTCATTATTTACCCATTTTGCCGATGGCGTTGCGCAAATCCTGCTGCATATCCAAGCACGCCGCGCGCGCCGCGTCGGAGTAGTTCATACCGCTGTACTCGGGGTTTTTGTAAGCGCAGATTATTCCTCGCGAGCTGTTTACGATACCGCCTAAGCCGCGCTTATCGAAGCAGACTTTAAGCATTTGCGCACTGCCGCCCTGCGCGCCGTAGCCGGGAATAAGGAAAAACGTATTGGGAAGTCTTTTTCTTAAATTTGCCGCCTCCTCGGGATGGGTTGCGCCTACTACCGCGCCGACTTCCGAATAGCCGTATTTGCCTATCGTCTCCTTGCCCCATTCGGCAACGAGCGAGCCCATACGCTCGTAAACGTATTCTCCGTTATCGAGCTTTAAATTCTGCAATTCGCCGCTCGAGGGATTAGACGTTTTTACGAGTACGAAAATAGACTTGTTATCCGACTTGATATTTTCGATAAAGGGTTTGATTCCGTCCGAGCCGAGATAGCCGTTTACCGTAAGCATATCGGCGGGGAAGGACTTTATTTTTTTGTCGTTTACCTGGGTTGCGCCGAGATAAGCCTTTGAATAGCAGCTTGCGGTGGAGCCTATGTCGTTGCGCTTGCAATCTGCAATTACGACCATACCTTTGCCACGCGCATAGTTTACCGTGTAGTCGAAAGCCTTCAAGCCCTCGTAGCCGTACATTTCGTAGTAGGCTATCTGGACTTTAACCGCGGGGACTATGTCGCAGACCTTGTCAATAATGTTCATATTGAACTCGGTAATGCGCTCTGCCGCAGTCTCGAACGTTGCGATTACTTCGCCGTTTTTATCGACCTTCATATCGTCGGGAAGGTAGTCGAAGCTTGTGTCAAGCCCTACGCAGGTAGGGTTTTGCATCTCGATAATTTTTTCAATCAACGAGTCAATCATTTTTATATACTCCCTTATTTTTAAGCTTTATATTTTATATCGCCGCCGACTATAGTATACTGCACTTTGCCGCATACCTCGAAGCCGTTGAACGGCGTATTTTTGCCCTTCGAAAGAAATTTGTTGCTGTCTATTACGTACTTTTCGTTGAGGTCGATTATTGTTAAATCGCCGACTTCGCCCTCTTTTATTTCGCCGCCTTCAAGCCCCAAAACTTTGGCGGGGTTGTAACTCATTCTCTCTGCAAGCTCCGGAAGCGTGAGCCGCCCGGTCTTTACAAGATATGTGTAGCTGAGAGGGAAACTTGTTTCTATTCCGCTCATACCGAACGCGGCGAGGTTGTACTCTACCTGTTTATCCTTTAACGCGTGGGGCGCATGGTCGGTTACTATGCAGTCGAGCGTGCCGTCCTTTAAGCCTTCGATTATCGCGTCCCTGTCCTTTGCTTCCCTTACGGGGGGATTTACCTTAGTGCTGGTATCGAACGAGGTTATTATGTCGTCCGTCAGTATAAAGTAGTGCGGACAGGTTTCCGCCGTAACTTTTACTCCGCGCGATTTTGCGCTGCGGATAAGCTCTACTCCGCTGTAAGTTGAAACGTGGCATATGTGTACCGGAATATCAAGACTTTCCGCCAAAGCTATGTCGCGCGCTATCATAATGTCTTCTGCGGCGCGAAGGCTTCCTTTTAAGCCCGTAAGCGTTGAGTTGTAGCCCTCGTTTACCACTCCTCCGTCAACGAGGTTAATATCCTCGCAGTGGCAAAGGCACTTTAAATTAAAGCCGTGAGCGTATTCCATTGCAAGGCGCATAATGTTTGAGTCCATTACCGACTTTCCGTCGTCGCTTATTGCAACCGCGCCCGCCTCTTTCATAGCGCCGATGTCAGCCATTGCCTTGCCTTCCTCGCCCTTGGTTATAGCGCCTATCGGGTTTATGCGGCAAAGGTTGACCTGCTGTTGTCTGTATTTAATATATGAAACGACCACCGCGTTATCGCACACCGGATTTGTATTGGGCATACAGCAAACCTGCGTAAAGCCGCCGGCAACCGCCGCCTGAGAGCCGCTTAAAATATCTTCCTTTCCCTCGTAGCCGGGTTCGCGCAAATGCACGTGCATATCGATAAGACCGGGGAAAACGTGCTTGCCCGAAGCGTCTATCGTCTTGCAGTCGGCTTTAATGTCTGTGGCAATTTTTTCTATCTTGCCGCCGTTTAAAAGAACGTCGGCCTTTTTAACTCCGCTCCTTAAAACGAGCGTTCCGTTTTTTATAAGTAACTTCATAAGTTTTTCTCCCTGTATTCGGCAAGCAGTTTAAGTAATGCCATTCTCACCGAAAGTCCGCAGGTTACCTGCTCGCAGATTTCGCTCGAGTCTCCGTCTATAAGCGAGGCCGTAAGCTCTACCCCTCTGTTGACGGGGCCGGGATGAAGTATAACCGCGTTGGGTTTGGCAAGCTTTAAAAGGTTGTCCTTTACACCGTAAAAGCGGCTGTACTCCGAAAGCGACGGGAAAAGTCCGCCGTGTTGACGCTCGAGCTGTATTCTCAGTCCCATTACCGCGTCCGCGCCCTCTATCGCTTCTTCCCGCGATTTAGCGACGTGCGCGCCAAGCTTTTCGATAGCTTTGGGCATAAGCGTTTCGGGCGAGTACATATAAACTTCCG
Source organism: Clostridia bacterium (assembly GCA_029061495.1). Lineage (GTDB taxonomy): Bacteria > Bacillota > Clostridia > Christensenellales > Borkfalkiaceae > Coproplasma. Next base: position 14,267 of record JAIDRX010000057.1, on the reverse strand, counting down.
CACCCAGTTTTTTAAGACCGAACAGGTTACTCTTTGCAACTCTGCTGTGTTTTATATCGCCTAAAATCGCAACTTTAAGTCCCTTTATCTTTCCGAATTTGCGGCGGATAGCAAGCATATCCAAAAGCGCCTGCGTGGGGTGCTCGTTCATTCCGTCGCCGCCGTTTATAACGCTTGCCTTGACATTCTCCGCAAGAAGCTTGGGCGCGCCCGCCATTGGGTGGCGGATAGCTATGAAGTCAATCTTCATACTGTCAAGCGTTTTACCCGTGTCGATAAGCGTTTCGCCCTTCTGTACCGAGCTTGTGGCAACCGAAATGTTTACCTCGTTTGCGCCCAAGTATTTACCCGCAAGCTCGAAAGAGGTGCGCGTGCGCGTGCTGTTTTCGTAAAAGAGCGTTATCAGCGATTTGCCCGACAAAAGGTCAGCCTTTTTATCTTTGCCCTCAAGCCACTCGCGCATTTTATCGGCGGTATCGAGAATTTCACATATCTCTTCCGCGCTCGTATCTAACAAGCCGAGCAAGTCTTTTCTTTTAAGCATACTTTATCTCCCGTAGCAGTAATCAAGGCGCAAAAAAAGCGGAAAAGGCATTGACGCAAATGCACAAGCATTCGCCTTTGACCTTTCCGCTTTGATGGCAATTATCCGCTTCATATCCGACGTAACCTCCGCGCATACCGCGCAGATTAAATTTCCGATTTTTAAAAGTATAACACAACCGATTAATAATGTAAAGTGGCGGACGGTATTTTTATTGAAATTTTATAAAATTCTTTGCAGGGTAAAACCCACCTTATCGCACGAGGTTAGGACGTACTCTATACCGTCCCTTACAGTGCGCAGCGGGAAATAATTTTCGCCGTGGATATGCCCGAACACTACTTTATCCGCGCCGTACTCTTTAAAAAGCTTAGTAAAAAGCGTTTCGGGCGACTTTTGACTGAACGGCGGATAATGAATCATTACGATTAATTTATCGCCTTCTTTGCGCTGTTTTTCAACTTCCTTAAAGCAGAGCTTGAACCTCTCCGCCTCTCTTAAATACAGCTTTTCGTCGTGCTCGCTGTAGTCGGTACTGCCGGGACAAGTCCAGCCGCGAGAGCCGCAGATAACGACATTTTCAAACTTGACGCAGTCGTTTTGAAGAAAGTAAAAGCTGTCGTCGGGGGCGCTGTCGCGGAGCTTTGTAATGCCGTTCCACCAATAGTCGTGGTTGCCGCGGATAAAGACTTTTTTGCCTTTAAGCTCCTTTAAAGAGCGCAGATCGTACAGTCCTTCTTCAAGCATGGTTCCCCAGCTTATATCTCCGCAGATAAGTACTATATCCCCGTCGCTTACCTTGCTTTGCCAGTCGCATTTAATTTTTTCAAAGTGATTTTCCCACCCCGGACCGAACACGTCCATAGGCTTGTCGGCAAGACCCGAAAGGTGTAAATCGCTTATCGAAAATATCTTCATAAGCCTATTTTAGCACATATTTTTGCGAAATTAAAGCGTTTTTAGCCCGAAATTAGCTTATTATGCGTGGCGTAGTACTGTATTTACGGTCAAAATAAAGCGGCAAAGCACAAACTTTGCCGCTTTTTTATATTTTCGATGCAAGTTATTGTTTTGAGCAGTTTTTGCCCTGAGGGTATAAAGGAAGCTCGAAGAACCCTGCGCATACCTCTTGCGAGTAGTCCTGTGCGGGCGGTATTGCGCAATAGCCGTAGCTGGGAACGAGAATTTCAACGTCGATAGCGATTTTTAAAATAGTCGTTATGCAGGCGTTCACGCTGAACGTGTTCGTATCGGAATTGAACGTACCCTCGGCGCATACGGCGGAAACTTCCGCGGTAGCTTTGTAAGGCATAATCGAGGGAGCGGGAACGAACAATAAAACGTCCTCGGAAACGCTTACGGTAGACAGGGCTACGCCCTCCACTCCGTTAGCGTCGGTGAATAACACCTCGACGGGTATGCTTACGGTTGCCTGTACTCTCGCGCAGCCGGGTTTGTCGGCAAGTCTGTCGATGTTAAGGCTGGTGATGTTTCCCGTAGAAGTCGTAGACCTTGCGCTTATAAAAGTCAAGGGGTATGTAGGTTCGGCGGGAGTTATATCGGTGAGAGTCAGGGTGTAATTTTCTATCTGAATCTGTTTGATGCAGGCGTCGAAAATCTTTTGTGCCTGAATGCACACCTTTTCACACATTCCGGTTAAAGGATTGCCGCTGATAGAGCCGGGGCATTTGTCCGATTGAAAATTGGAAAAAAATGACATTTTGACCTCCGTTTTTTTTATATTACATTATATGCCACGCGATTATTTACACGGCACAAATACTTTGCATGTCGGGTAAACGGGTTTAAAGTTGTTGGCTTTTTTAAGCTCGTTTTCGTCCGCGCCGAATTTAAGCGCTATTGTTCTGTAAGTGTCGCCCACCTGCGCAACGTAACGCCTTAAATTTTTTTCACTTACGGGAATGATTTTCCCCGCGAACGCACAACCAGTAACGGGGGTATTGAGCGTGCTTTCTATTTCCGCCGCGCTCTGACCCCTCTTTACCCTGAAATATTTGCTTCTGTCCGTAACGAGCGTAAACATTTGATATATAATACGCTGAAAACTGACAAAATGTTCATATTCGGGCGGCAAAATTTGTAGAATATTGTTGATGAAGTCAAATATTTACAGGTCGGCTGCACAAGTTACCATCTTTTCAACTATCGAAAAGGCTTTAAGCTTTTTTTACCGCATAGTCCTCTCCCGCATTATCGGAGCGGAAGGCATAGGCATTTACCAGATTTGCCTATCCGTTTTTGCGGTATTTTTGACCGCGGCGTCGAGCGGAGTTCCCGTTACGGTTTCAAGGCTTATCGCAAAAAGCAACGCAACAAACGATATTAAGGGCAAAAATGCCGCCGTTACCGCGGGCGTCGTCGCCACTCTTATTATAACTATTCCTATGGCGATAATTCTGTTCTTCGGGAGAAGCCTTTTCGGCTTCCTATTTTCGGACGACAGATGCAAAAATATTTTCCTCTTACTCCTGCCGGGGCTTATTTTAACCTCGGTTTACGCGGTTATGCGCGGGTCCTTCTGGGGAAACAAGCAATTTTTGCCTTACAGCATTATCGAATTGTTAGAGGACGCCGTTATGGTCGTTTTGGGGTGCGTACTCGTTTACGGAGTAACCGACCCCATGGCGGGCGCGCAGCGCGCAACGTTTGCCGTGCTTATTTCGTACGTCTTTTCGTTTATAGTATCCCTCTTCTGGTACTTTAAAAAGGGCGGCAGATTCGTAAACCCCAAAAAGCAGTTAAAACCCCTTTTCTCCTCTTCCCTGCCCATTACAGCAATGCGTACCTCCACCTCGATAATAAACTCGGTAGTTGCGATAATTTTACCGCTGCTACTCATGAAAGCGTACGGGGTTGACAACTCTCAGGCTATTAGCCTTTACGGCATTGCAATGGGAATGAGCGTGCCTATTCTGTTTATTCCGTCGGCGCTGATAGGCTCGATTTCGGTAGTAATTGCACCCGAGTTATCGGAAAACTTTTACAAGAAAAAGACTTCTCTCGTCAGATTTGACGTAGAAAAGTCAGTAAAAGCCGCTATTTTTATTGCAACCTTGCTTATTCCCATACTATTCGTACTCGGCGAAGAGATAGGCGCGTTTTTGTACTCTAACCAATTAAGCGGCGAAATTGTGCGTAACTGCTCATTTATACTGCTGCCGATGTGCATTACAATGATAACGACCACCGTTTTGAACTCTATGAACCGAGAAAAACGCACGCTTATCTACTACTTTTTCGGCGCGGCGGCTATGCTTATAAGCATTGTGGCGCTGACCAAGTTCGTAGGGGTTTACTCGTACATGATAGGGCTTGCGGCAAGCTTTATAATAACCGGTACGCTCAATTTAAGGCTGTTGAAAAAGCAGTGCGAAGGCATAAAATTTATGAGATATTTACTCCGTTCGCTTGCGGTAGTCGCATTTACCTGCGCGTTCGGCTGGCTTTTGGACGGAATAGTTTCAAGATACGTTGCCCCCATCTGGCAAATCGTTATCTGCGCGCCTGCGTGCCTTTTATTCAGCGGTGCGGCGCTGTTCTGCCTTGAAATGTTTACTATGCGCCCCTTCAAAAAGCTTATTTCGAGAAACTGAAGCCGACGTCGGTCAGAAGTTTAACCGAAAGCGCGACCAAAAACGCACCGAAAAGCTTTTTCAAAACCACGGAAGGTAAAAGCGCGGCAACAAAGCCCGCGGCAACCGAAGCCAATACCGCCGGTATTACGAGGCTTAAAAGCCCCTGTGTTTTCAAAAGTCCGTTTTCCTTATGGATTTTTAGGGTAAAAGCCGCCATTGGCAAAAATGCAATGAGGTTTGTCGCCTGCGCAACGTGCTGTTCCACCCCCATAAACACGGTTAGGACGGGTATTAAAATAGTACCGCCGCCCATTCCCATACCGCCTAATAGCCCCGAAAAGAAGCCCGCGATTAAAAAAAGAATAAAACTCACGCCGTTATCATCCTTATTCCCGCGGCGAACATCAGCGCGATAAAGACGTAATTTATAATAGTTTTTGGGAATTTTTCAAGAAAAACAGCGCCCAAAAGCCCGCCCGCAACCGAACCTATGGCTGCGGGTATTATTACGTCTAACTGTGCGTAGCCGTTGATTATATAAATTAGCGCGCTCGCCGCGCAAATTGGCGCGATTAAAAATATCGCCGTGGCGTGCGCCTGCTTGTCTTCATAGCCTAGCATACCTTTTAAAAGGGGTACGGCGACCATTCCTCCGCCCCCTCCGAAAAGCCCGTTTACAAGCCCTGTTAACAGCCCCGCGGGGGCTCTTTTAAATAAATTTTCTTTAACTTTCATTTCTTTTACACTTATATAGTAGCAGTTTTTGCAATTAGAGCAAAAATATTGAATTTTTTTAAAGTATTGAAGCGATAATCGCTTGATTATAATTTGCGATTATATTAAAATAATAAGGTACAAAAACTTTTAAAAGGTGCTTTATGGTAAAACACTACTCAAAGAAACGCAGACTTAAATACGTACTGCTTGCGTTGGCTTGCACGACGGCTTTTACCCTTTCGGGAATGGCAGCGGCGTGCAAAAAGGACAACACCCCCGACGACAGTGCAGACAAAACGACATCTAAAGAGGATACGCAGCTTCTTAAAAACGGAAACTTCGAATTTTTCACCGTTCCCGAAAACGCAGTGTATCTTATAAACACCCCGACGAACTGGTCGCACGGAGGCACCTCCTCCTACACCATGTCGGGTATAATCGGCACGTCCGACGCGGCCTGGGACAAGCTGACCGCCTCAGATTTAGCTGAGAAGTTGGATTATAACAACTCGCTCAACTCCTCGGCTGACAACTATAAGGACCTCCACGTCGACTACAACGGAATGAAGTCGAGCGATATCCTCTATAAGGACACCTACGCCGCACTCAACGCCAAAGACAGCGACAGCGGCGAGGGTGAGGGCGAAGCGGACAAGACCGAGACCGACCCTAAGGCGTTAATCGACAACCCCGGTACGCACTACAATGTCCGCAAGAGCGGGGACAAGCTTGTTTATACGGACGAGAACGGCGAGGAGAAACCCGTTTACGTTGACGAAAACGGCGACTACTTTGCTGACGAGGCTTTAAAGACCCCTATCTCCCACGTCCTTATGCTCCACAACTACGCAACCACCCGCAACGGCATTGCACAGGATTACTCTTCCGTAAGCGTTGACATGCCCGCAAATACCGCGGCGGAAATTTCGCTTTGGGTTAAGACCGCGGAGCTTAAATATAACAACGGCAAGAAGGTTGAGCAGGACCTCGGCGCGTACATTTCCGTAACCAATACCGTAGGCAGCTCTAACCTCGACAACTTTACCATAAACTGCATTAATACCGAAAAGCTTCTTGACGGAAAAGAAGACAAATACAACGGCTGGGTTCAGTACACCGTTTACGTAAACGCGTGCGACTTTGCTTCGAGCACTATTTCAATTGAGCTTGGTCTCGGCGAGTCAACCAACGGCGACACCGTTGAAGGCTACGCTTTCTTCGACGACGTTCAGGTAACTAAATACCTTAGCCTTGACAAGAGCTCTTACGGCGACGACACGCAGAGCGGCACCGTAGGTTATGAAATCAGACACAACAACAACTATTCTTACAACTCGGGTTCGAAAATTATAAAGAACCGCAGCGCTTACTCTACCCTTTCAAGCGACAAGAGCGAAAAGATTTTCAAAGCGGACAGCTATGTAAGAAACGACGTCGAAATGACGAAAGGCTTCTCCGAATGCTTTAAGTACCTGCTTGATTTAGCTTCGGAAGACACGCACGATGTATTCCACTTAACAGGTGCTACCGCGGGACTTACCGTTGATGAAGACGAATACGCTACGGCAAATTCGTTCGGCGGAAAACTGTTAGGCTTTACCTCGTCACCAGACGCAAGCGGTGCAAAGCTCCCCAAGGACTTTACCGCGCGCGACACAAGCAATGACTTACTTGCACTCGTTAAGGCGGATCACAAGTTTACTTCAAACGATACGGATTACTTCGAAACGTTGACAACGGCTTTGGCAAAAGCTACAGAGTTGCCCAAGATTGACGCTACTGCCGATATGCTTGTTATGCTTTCGGCAAACGGCGCGGCGTATACTGCTTCTACCACGGTGCCCGTTGATCCCGAAAGCTATTACATTATCTCTTTCTGGGTAAAGACTTCGAACGAGGGAACGGCAACCGTTAAGGTTTACGAAAAGGACAACGACGAAAACACTTCTTCGTTTACCGTAAACACTAAGGACTCTGCCGTTAACATAGACGACGACAACAAGGACGTTTACGACGGTTGGGCGCAGTGCTTCCTCTTCGTTAAAAACGAATTGAAGGACACGGCAAAAAACATTGTGATCGATTTCAGCTTCGGCAATACGACTATTAAAGATACTTCGGCAAGCGCGTACAAGCCCGGCTGGATTGCGCTTACAAATGCGCAGTTTTTTGAAACGGACAAAGACACCTTCGCTCACACGGGCAGCGGAACTTATACCGCTTCTTTAACCATTAGTGAGGAAGAAGAAAAAACTCTTGAAAAGTTTGACGAAGTTTACGGAAGCCAGCAGCATGCGATAGAGAACGCTCCCGCAAAGCCTGCAAATTATGAGGGTGTAAACGGCGGCAGCTCGTACATCATTAATAACGGCTCGGTTACCCTTCCCTTCGACGATATCGATACGAACGCTTCGGCGGGACTTATCAATAAAGATTACGTTAATACCTATGATTCCGCGGACTGGTACAATAAAGTGCTTACAAGCTTCGGCGCAACTTCTACCACTGCGATAGGCAAGTGGAATGAAGTTTTCGGCACCTCCTCCGTTCAACCGCTGATTATCTTAAACGATTCGCTTAGAAATTATTACTGCGAAAACAAGAAAGCCGACAAAGACACTTATAAAACTTGTTACACTAAAGATGATGATGGCAAGTACGTACAGGTTGGCGAAAACGACGAATACGACGAAAACAAAACCTACTACACGCGTAAACAGGCTTTAAACTACGGCTTTATAGCGGCAACCGACAAGACCTTTGCCGCAGACAGCTACACGACCGTAAGCGTTAAAGTTAAAGTAAGCGCGGGCGCTGTTGCGTATATTTACCTTACAGAAACGAGCAACGGCAAGAGCGTTATTAAGTATACCGCTCCCTCCTACACCTTCCGCTACGACGTGGACGGAAACGTGCTTAAAGCAGACCTTAAAGACGACGCGACCCTTGCAGAGCAGAAAGCAAACGTTTTGTATTACCTGCGCGACGACGGTCTGTACGAGGACAAGGACGGAAAGCTGTTTGCAAACACCTGGAACTATAAGAGAGTTTACAAAGACCGCGGCGTAAGCTATTACGATAAAGACGGAAACGCCGTAAACTTTGAAAACCTTGTAGATGGTGAAACCTACTACAAAGCCGACAAGACGGAAGCCGACTGCTTCCTCGTTGCAACTGTAAACGGCAAGGAAGAAAAGATTTATGAATTCAGAGGCGAAAAGTACTACTATATCGTAAACGGTAAGTCAACCGTTGAAGTTACCCCCTTCGATACCGAGTACGCTAAATACGACCGCACTGAACTTGCAGAGGAGTTTAAAGCAGTTATCGACGCGCGTAACGACGAAACAGGTAAGGAAGCTACGGTTAACTTCGTAATTCATACCGGCAGTGAAAGCAAGAGCTACCGCTTGGAGCTTTGGAGCGGTTCACGCGAGAGTACGGGCGTTGACAAAGAAGGAAACGTAACAAAGGACGCAAGCGCTTTAGGTAGCTGTGTAATATTCGATTACAGCTATTACAAGTACGACGATGATACTGTTAAAAACGCTTACGAGTCTGAAATTATCACGGCTTACCAAAGGCTTCTTTCAAGTAAAGGACTTTTGAAGGGCGCGCCTACCTCCACCGAAAATATCGACTATTACAGGAATCTTGTAAAAGGCTTTATCGACAGCGGCGAGCTGACACAGGCAGATATAGACGGAGTGGAAATTCTTAAAAACTACACGGCGTACTACTATAACTACAGCTTCTACGACTCGGTAAACTTCAAGCCCTTCAACAAGGACGTTGCCGACGCTAACTCGACGGGTTACGAATACACCTACGAAAACGATGAAAAGCTTGCTTACCTTCAGGTTAAGGACGGAGACAAGTATTACGTATTTGCGGACTATGGGGTGTTGGACCACTCGATAAACACAGGAACGGCTTCCGACGGCGGAGATACCGACAACGGAGACAAAGACAAGAACAATACCACCGTTTGGTTGCTTATCTCCTCTATCGTGCTTGTTGTAGCCATGCTGTTTGCGCTTATGGCGATACTTGTCAAGGATATGATTAAGAAGTCGCGCAGAAACAAGGTAAGCGGCAAAAATAACTATCAGCAGCGCAACCGCTATATGAGAAAACTGCGCATCACCGCTGACGAGTACGACGAGGTTGAAAACCCTGCAGCAACCGAAAGCGAAAGCGCGGAAGCGCCTGCAGAAAACGTTGAGGCTCAACCTGCTACCGAAACGGTTGCTGAGCCCGCTGACGAACAGACTGCGGAAGAAGTTGCGGAGCCTTCCGAGGAAGTAACCGAAACGACCGAGGCTCCCGCAGAAAGCGGAGAAGCTGCTACTGAAAGCGAGCAAGGCGAACAGCCTGCTGACGAAAGCGATAAACCCGCTGAATAATTAAAACAATAAAACGGCTTGGACTTTTCGTCCAAGCCGTTTTTTATATACATTATTTATTAATGCGCAGTCCTTTGGGTAGATGGTTTTTTGCAACTCCGTCCGATACCTTACACCAGCCGAGCGGTAAATTATTATAAGCTACAAGCCTCCATCCCTTTCCGCTTTCGCAGTCAAAGGTTAGTCCTCGTAGATAATTCAGGGCGGTGCTTTCGTCAACTTCAACGCAATTTACTTCGCCTGATTTTAAACACATTGCAAGCGCGTGCGCAGGTTGAAACCGCCCTCCGTCAACCTCGCCGAGGAAAACTCCCGCGCAGAGTATCTGGATATTTTTATTCATTTGCGGCATATTCTCTGGTAGTGAATACAGCTTTTGCCCGACGGATAAAATGTTTGAAAAGGTGATTTTTAAATTCTCTTTTTCCCACTCTTTATATATGGATAAAAGCTTTTTATCAGCCGACGGAATTAAGTTTTGAATATCGTTTTTACCGCCTGCGCGCTTATCGTAAACTTGATAAAAATGCCCCTCCCCGCGCACCTCGTGCGGATAAAGCTTTTTGCTTTTGACGGGCAGACAGCCGTGAGTTTTTAAAAACCAGTCTGTCTGCTCCTCGTCCTCCTCGGGCGCGAACGTACAGGTTGAGTAGACAAGTCTGCCGCCGTTAGCAAGCATTAAGTATGCGTTATCTAAAATGTCTCTTTGCCGAGCGGAGCACTTTTTAACGTTTTCAACGCTCCACTCGGGGATAGCGTTGGGCTCTTTTTTGAACATCCCTTCGCCCGAGCAAGGCGCATCAACGAGAATTTTATCAAAGTACTCGCCAAACGCAGTCGCAAGCTCCTCGGGCGGGGCGCAGGTTACAACCGCATTTTTAATACCCAGCCTTTCAACGTTAGACAAAAGTATCTGGGCGCGTTTGAAATTTATTTCGTTTAAAATTATAACGCCGTTGCCGCCTAAATATTGTGCAAGTTGAGTACCCTTGCCGCCGGGGGCTGAACACAAGTCCAACACCCTTTCTCCACTCTTGACTTCAAGCTGAGGCGCAACGCTTGCGGCGGAAGGCTCCTGTACGTAATACGCGCCCGCAGCATGGTAAATTGTTTTGCCTAAGCCCTCGCTTTCAACGTAAAAGCTGTTTTTCTCCCAAGGCACAGGCTCGAGCGAAAACGGCGCAAGTTTTTTGAAGTCCTCAACCGAAATTTTAAGCGTGTTCACGCGGATAGCTCGTTCGGGCGGTCGGTCGTAGCTTTTTAAAAAGCCGTCAAAGCTCTCCTTTGAAAGCTGACGGCTCATTCGCTTTAAAAATTCTTCGGGCAAATTAATCACGGAGCATAGCCTCCAACTCTGCAATATCTATAACCTGTATACGCGGAATTTTCAACGCGTTTACCGTGCGCGGGGACGTGTCGCCCTTTTCCGCAATAAAATAGTGGCAATGGGTTATGTGCATCGAATATATTCCGCCGCACGCGTAAATTTCGTCCGCAAGGCGCTTTGAAAGCTCTAAATCGTCCTCTATACCGCGTGAAAAGGTGAAAATTTTGCCTTTGAATTTGCCCTCTTTATTCTCTTTCAGCTTACCTAAATACGAGAAAAACTGAGTGTGAATTTTTGCGCGCTCGCGCTTTAGGGCGCGGGTCTGCGCGCTGTGGCTGCGCATTGCGTGCGACGAAGGCGCGGTTATGGTGTAGTTAGTAATTTTCCCTTCCTTTAAACGCAAGCGGTGCGCAAGCTCGTGATAGCCGCAGTTTTGTTCATTACACATGGCCTCGACCACCTTCATAGTGGCGTAAGCGTCGTCAGCCGCGCGATGCGGTGTAAACTCTACGCCGAGGTTGCTTGCAATGTGTTCAAGCCCAAGCTGACGCGAAAAGTCGTTTATGTAAGTCATATATAAAAGCTGGCTGTCGGAATAGGTAAACTCGAACGACGGAAGCTGGAAGCGCTTTGTTTCTAGATTCAAATACTTTACGTCGTTTATGGTAGAGTGCCCTAAAATGACGTTGTTTTTATTTTCAAGCATTGCCTTTATGCGCTTGTACACTTTGCTGAAACGAGGGTATTTGACGAAGTCTTCATACGCGTACGGAAGAACTAAACCCTTGCCGCCGTTTCTGTCGGTTAAGCGGAACTCGCCGCGTGGGTTGATTAAAATATCTTCCTTTTTTAATATCTTGAATTTTTTGTTGCAGAGCACGTAGCCGAAAGCGCATATTTTGGCAACGTTTTTGCGCACGCACGCGCACTCTATATCAAAAAATAATAAGTTCATACTTTACCCATCGTTTAATTTATAGTTACATTATAACACAATAAATTTTGAATATCAACCGTAAGCCGCCCCGCCCTTGACAATTATGCGCGTTTGTATTATAATTTTTTGGTATGAAAAAATTGTTGACAGTTGTCGTTTATTCTCAAACGGCGAAAAATTTTGACGAATTACAGTATGAAAAAGCCGAGCTTATTTCTTGCGCCGACACCGCGGAGTTTCAGCGCGCTTTAAAGAAAGCTAACGGGAAGTACACGGTAATTTGCGGCGGCGTAAGCGTTAATGATTTGCAGCCGCTTTTGGATTTGGCGGATAGCGCTAAAGAGGATATTATCGCGTTTTCAGACGGCGCGGCTTATAAGACATCAGCTTTCAAGGGTGCGGACGGAATAGACAGTGCGGATTTGTTTTTATGTTCGGTTTCCGCCGCTATGCAGTGCAAAAGCGTTATAAAATGCGACCTTACCCCCTTTACTCTCAATAAAGAAGTTTTGCCGTGTGCGGATAGGTGCGGCGGAATTTTGCATGCTTGCAAAGCATTTAAAGAGGTTAAAGCTAAGCTTGCGCGCGAGATTTACAACTACGTTTTTGAAAGTCTATGTTCAGAGCTTGTAAATTTTTACGCGTGCGCTTTGCTTGAAATTCGTAACGGAAGTTTTACCGCCGAACAGCTTATAGAATTCGATACTCAGCTGAAAAGCGAAATAGTTTTATATCTTGCGGTAGACAAGAGGTTTACTGCCGCCTCTTTGAAAAAGCTAAGGGACAAGCAGTTTAAAATTTCGTTTTTAACCGCAAACAAATTAAAGAAGTTGTTAAAGTGAGGTTGAGAAAATTATGAAGCTTGACGGATTCGGATTATTAGTAAACGATATGGCAACAATGGTGCGGTTTTACCGCGACGTTTTGGGATTTGAAATTAAGGAAAGTGAAGATACTGAAAACGTCTATTTGATTAAAGACGGAACGTTGTTTATGCTGTATGGCAGAAATAATTTTGAACGCATGACAAATAGAAAGTACGAATATATCAAGGGTCTCAACGGACATTTTGAAATTGCATTGTACGTAGACACCTTTGAGGAAGTTGATAAACGTTTTGCAGAGGTAATCAGTAAAGGCGCGACTCCCGTGCTTGAACCTACCAACGAGCCGTGGGGACAAAGAACTTGCTATATTGCCGACCCCGAAGGCAACCTCGTTGAAATAGGTTCTTTCAATAAACCGTTTAACCGTTAATAAACTACAATAAAAAAGCCCGCTATATAAGCGGGCTTTTTTAGTATATTTAAGCTTATTTTTTAGGAACTATTTTATCTTTACCGCCCATGTACTTGCGCAAGACTTCGGGGATGTATACGCTTCCGTCGGGTTGTAAATGGTTTTCAAGGAAGGCAATTAACATTCTCGGGGGAGCAACTACAGTATTGTTTAAAGTGTGCGCGTACTCGTTTTTGCCTGTCTGCGAGTTTTTATACCTTATACCGAGGCGCCTTGCCTGAGCGTCGGTGAGGTTGGAGCAGCTTCCCACCTCGAAGTACTTTTTCTGGCGAGGACTCCACGCCTCTATATCGCAGCTCTTGTACTTTAAGTCTGCCAAATCGCCCGAGCAGCAGATAAGCTGTCTTACGGGGATTTCCATAGATACGAAAAGCTCTACCGTGTAGTTCCAAAGTTTTTCGTACCAATAGTCGCTTTCCTCAGGCTTGCAGATGACTATCATTTCCTGCTTTTCAAACTGGTGTATGCGATAAATGCCGCGCTCCTCTATGCCGTGCGCGCCTTTTTCCTTTCTGAAACAGGGCGAATACGAAGTGAGTGTTTGAGGCAAGGCGTTTTCGGGCAGAACTTCGCCCATAAACCTGCCTATCATAGAGTGTTCCGACGTACCGATTAAATACAGGTCCTCGCCCTCTATTTTATACATCATACCTTCCATTTCTTCAAAGCTCATAACGCCGGAAACGACGTCGCTACGAATCATAAAGGGCGGTATGCAGTAAGTGAAGCCCTTGTCTATCATAAAGTCGCGCGCGTAGGTTAAGACTGCGGAATGAAGCCTTGCGATATCGCCTGTAAGGTAATAGAAGCCGTTTCCGCTTGTACGGCGCGCGGAATCTAAATCGATGCCGTTTAAGCTCTCTAATATATCGAGGTGGTAAGGAACTTCAAAATCCTTTTCCTTAGCCTCTAAAAAGACTTTACCCTGAACGTTTTGGCTGTCATCCTTGCCGACGGGGACGTCGTCCGCGATTATATTGGGTATAGCCATCATATCTTTTTTAAGATTTTTTTCTATTTCGGCGCAGTCTTCTTCAAGAAAAACAATTTGCGCGTTATTATCGGCAGACTCTTTCTTTGCCTTCTCCGCCTCTTCCTTTTTGCCCTCGCGCATCAATGCGCCTATGCTCTTTGCAAGGACGTTGCGATTTGCGCGGAGCTCGTCTATCTTGGTCTGGTACTCGCGTTTCTTTTTATCGAGCGCGATTACCTCGTCAACAAGGGGAAGCTTTTTGTCCTGAAACTTTTTTCTGATATTCTCTTTTACAAGCTCGGGGTTGTTACGTATGAGATTTATATCTATCATTAGCCTTTATCCTCCGATTAATAAAACAATTATACTTCAAATTTTGCGTTATTGCAATTAATCACCGTTATTATCTTGAAAAATAAAAAACGATATGGTATAATGATATTTGTAGAATTATTTTTTAATGGTAGT
>JAIDRX010000056.1 GCA_029061495.1 Clostridia bacterium | reverse complement strand
GTCGTAGTATCGTCCGTGTCTTCCGCCGCGGGGTCGAAGTTGTAAAGCATCGCCTGACCGCAGGGCTTGCGGCAGATAAGCTCGGCATATTTTACAAGCGTTGCCGAGTAAGAAGCCTTACCGGGAACCTGCTTCAAAATTTTGCCGTCCTCGTCCTCGAGCCACTCCCAGTCGCAAAGCTGATACAGCGAGAAGTCGTCCGCATTGAGGAAAAGAATCCTGTCGTCGGGACAGAATCTATCCGCGTATACGGGAACGTCGTTCACCGTAACTGCGCCGTAGCCCGTGCGCGCGTCGATAGAGTTTACGACTCTCCTGTTCGCGTTGACGAGCGCGGCAATCTTTTTCTTCGTCTTGTACGAGCAGAGTATAATACTAATCTTGCTGTTGAAATACTCCTCCATATAATCGAGGGTATCGCTTAAAATATCCTCGGTGAGCGCGTTGCCGGCGTCCACCTTGTGGGGTGCAAAAAACGCGTCGCTGCTCTTACTGTGTCCGTAAAGACTTTCAGAATTGAATATCGCGCCAAGTCCGCAAAGCTCGTTGTTCTTAGAGCCGTGAACGTAGATAGAGCCCTTTACGACCGACTCGGTAACTTCCCTGTCGAAGGTTACGGTAGAGGCGGCTTTATTTATCTTTTCGATAAACACGCCCTTGCCGTCCGAAGCTATATCGCCGAGGATTTTGCAGACGTCAACCTGCATGCCGACGAAGTAGTCCTTAACCTCGGTAACCTCGTATTCGGAGTAGGATATTCTCTTTGAAATTTCACAAAGCTTACCCGTGCCGTCGCCGAAAAGCATACGCTGGAAGTTTTGCCTTGCGCTTGATATAAGCCCTTCCATCTCCGCGTTTAAAAGGTTTACGAACGCGCCCGAAGAGTCGCGCGAAGCGCGCAAAGCCTTGTCGCTTATCTCTATCGTGCCGTATAAATTTTTAAGGGGCATGGTAATGTTGACGTATCTGTTTTTATAGGGGTCGGGAAGGCTTCCGTCCTCCTCGCCCGCGATGACATTGCCCGTATATCCGCGCACCACCGCCACGTTTACGTCCTTGCCAGAAACGTTTTCCGCACTCTTTGCAATTGCGGAAAAGAAGGGTGAAATACTTTCGTTAAGCTGCGCCGTTACGGCGTCTATGTAATAGTCCTTTAACGCCGCGTCGGCGTTCTGTATAGTTATCAATTCATATTCTCCTTAAATTTATTTCAAAAATTCCTGCGCGAGCCTGCCCGCTTCCTTTACGGATTTGGGCGCGACGCGCGGTGCGGCAACGCCTAAGCCTCCCGCGGTAAGGGGAACCCCCTTTCTTTCGGATACGGTTTTAAGGTAGTCTCCTATAACCGCCTCCTTTACCCGCTCGCTTTTCAGCGCCGCGCATAAAAGCTCATCCTCGCTATTTTGAGAGGGCTCCGCCTTCACCCCGTCGGGTTCGGGCTCAGCCTTGTTCTCCTTCTCCAACTCTTTAAGCCGTTGACTGCGTCGGGTGAATTCGGCCTCCAGGTCGGAGTACGCCTTCATAAGGGTCTGTACGTCCTTAAACTTTCCGAGTACCGCCGCAGCGTTTTCTCCTTTTTCCGCTTCCGCGGTTTCTGCCGTTGCCCGTTCGTTTTCCGTAAGATTATCCATACTTTAAGCCTCCTTTAAGCGATTATTTTTTACGCGGCACGCCGCGTTTGCCGTTAAATTATTTTTGTTCATTTTCCGCCTCCGCGATTTTACGCTTGTGCATATCTATATGTGCGCATATCCTCTTTTCGATTTCGGGCGAAAGCTTTTCGGTAAGCAGAAATGCGGTGTGCTCGGCTATGTGAGTCGAGTGGTCGTCATAGTCCTTGACTGTCGCTTCCGCTTCCTTCATAGTTAAATTTTCCTCGCCTGCACGCGCGCGGTTAAGCTCGCCTAAGTCTCGGCCGCCCGCAAGCCCCTTGTATCCCAAAAGCTCCAGCACCTTGTTTTTGACAGAAGTCGTAAGCTTTCCGTTTTCGTCCGCAAAAAGCCCCCTGTCTAAAATTTCGTAAACGCACGCGCGCCTCTGCGCGGGGGATAAAGTGCCCTCGCTGTCGGCTTCTAAAATTACGTCGTCCGAGGATATGTCGCTTCCCTTGAAGTAGTAAAGACTTAAAACGTTGTTTTCGCCCGCGAATTTCAGAAGCCGCACGTCGGAAGCAAACTGCCTGTAAAGGCGCAGTATGTGCCGTCCTATCGCTTTCATTGCGCGCTTAATCTGCTGGTACGCGCTTTCAAGTCTTCTTTCGTCCTGCTCGATAATAAGCTGCAGTCCCGCCGCAGAAGTAATCCCTGCGTAGCTGTCCGCATTCTCCGTAATGTTGCCCGTACCCGACACCTGCGAAAACTCGTTCAACAGGCTTTCTTCCTCGTTTGAAAATTCCGCGGGTACGCTGCCCAAAGTCAGCATTTCGGGTGGCTTACTTCCCTGGCGGTATACGATAACCTTACCGGGTGTCAGCCCGTCCTCGATAAGCTCGTCCGTATCTACCGAGCCGTCCTCAACCGCAACCGTGCCCATTGAAATGCGGTTCAAAAACTCGTGCTTTCTGTTCTTTACCGCGTTATATGCGCGCTGTAAGGGGATAAGCCTGTCCACGACGCTCACGCCGAAAAAGCTGCCCGCAAGCGGAAGCGAGGTCTGCTTTACGAAGGGATATACCCTCTCTCCGTTCTCGCCGTTGATATAGGGCAGAGGCCCGTCGAACAAAAGCTTGCCACCCGCAACGACGGTAAGCCTCCCTTCGGGGTTGTCCTCAGTCGCGCGCTCGTACCTCTCTATAACAAGCTCGTAGCCATGGCGCACGGCGGACGGATTCGCCGTCTCCTTTTTTACAGAGGGCAGAGGCGATATCGAAAACTCTCCTATATCCCTGCCCGCAAGCTTTACTCCGTACATCGAATATATGTCCTGCACGGACACCGCCTTTGCGTGGATTATACCCTGCTGGTTTTCAAGCTTTTCCTCGGACAGAGAATACGGATATATTTCAAACGGCGATACGGCGCACACCTTAACGTCGCCCTGCCTAACGCTTTTTCCGTCGCAGGTTTTGCCGACCGCGCTGCCAGCGCTTCCGTCCCAGATAATTTTATAAAAGGAAGTTCCGCACGTTTCGGACCAGCACGTCGCCTCGGATATAATTCCGTCAAGGTCCGCCGCCTCCGCCGCCGCGGAAAGTATTGCTGAGGCAAGGCTTGCCGAGTGCTTGTCCCCCTCCTCGCCGCTCGCCGCCCTTACTGTAAGCGAGGGGCGTATTCCGCCGAGCTTGGAACAGCGCATATCAACTATGGGCGCAATGTGGTTGAAAACCCTGCGCGTCTGCCAGAAGTATTTTTTATCCTCCTCGTAAATCTCGCCCGAAGAGTCTATATCGCAGTACTGCTTTCCGCTGACGAAGTTTATGTTAAGCTGCCAGCCCCGCTCTATAAGCCGCCTTTCTCTTTGCAGTCTTAAAAAGTCCTCGGTAACCTCCTCTATAAGCTTTTCGTCCGCAACGGTTTTAGTGTTGTCAGTCATAATTGTTCTCCTTTAAAAGTTCGCATAATTTTTGTCTTTCGGCTTCGAGCTCCTCGTCCGAAAGTGCGGATACCCCGCTCTCGTCCAAAAGCATTTTCACCGCCTTTATATCGGGGGGGATATCCCTCCTTGTAACCTTTTTTTTGACGAGCTTCAGCTCGCCGTCCTCAACGGTGAACTCCTCCACGACCTCGCTCGTGCCGAAGCCCACCGCGCACTTTTTAAGCGCCCCCTTAACGTCGTCCTCCATATTACCCCCTTTCAGCTTTCAAAACTTTTTTTACCCCTCTTAATTCTCCTGAGCTTGTCCGCCGCCACGGGCGATAACGCGCGCTTATCTTGCGCAGGCATAGGGCGGTTCATAACGTAATATCTCAACTCGTCCATGCAGTGGTCGTCGCGCTTAACGGGCATATCACCCTCCGCCCACGAGTAGCTTTTAAACTCGTCTATCATATTCCGGCAGGTTGAAAAGATATATAAATTCCCCTCGCCGTTGCCGCGCTTTAAAAACGACTTTATCCGCGCTATACCCGAAAAGACGTCCTTGTTCACGTTTGGGTTCACGGCTATGCCGCGCTCGTAAAACAGCTCGGACACGCTCTTTTGCGAGGCGAGCGTGCGCTGGTTTGCCGCGCTGTCGATAAGTGCGCATATGCGCCCCTTCGAATCCGTCCGCCAGCCTATCCTCTTACTTATCTCCTTAATGGCGGCGGCGTGGAAGTCAATATCCTTCCCCGCGGCAAAGTGCTCTGCTACGACGTAGATATTCCCGTCCCAGTCCGTACAGTACCAGTGCGCGGAAAGGGGGTTATTAAGTCCGGGGTCTATCGAGATATTATCCTGCCATTCGGGCGGTATCGTGAAAGGCTCTATTACATGAACGCTTTCGTCGAACTCGGGATACACCAGCCCCGCCCCGTCCGAAAACCTACCGAATTTCCTCGCGTCCAAAGAAGAGGTATCGAGCGCTCCCTCCAACAGCTTTACTTCCTTTTTGGAGAGAAAGGGATTATCCTCCCAGTTCATAAACTCGTACCAGACTTCGGGATTTTTTTTGCGGTTTAAATATATCTCGTTATATAAAAAGGTCTTGCCTTTCAAGGGGGTCATAGTGCCGAATATCTCTCCGCGCCTGTCCATTACGCGCATCAGACATTCCTCGTAAATATCGCGGGGCGGCTCCTCGTCGAACCAGACAAAATCCAACGACGAGCCCTGAAACTTTTCCCTGCCCTGGTCGCAGCTTTTAAAGCCGAGGGTCGAAATCCCGCCGAACACATTTTTAATTTTAATCTGGTCTATTACCCCGCCCGCGGGACTGTCGCGCCTGCCCGAAAGCATAGTGATATCCGCTATCCAGCTTTTGGGGAGGTAGTGTAAAATTTTCGCCTGAGCGACGTCGCGCTGAACCTGAGTCGAAAGCGAAACCGCCCAGCCGAACGTATCCTTCCTGTTTTTGCGGTAGGGGTGTATTCCCCGCAATATCCAAAGGCACTCCACCGCGCCGCACTCCGTCTTGCCCGAACGGTTTCCGCCGAAAACCCAACGGTTGCGCTTTTTGCACCTGTGAAAAGCCATCTGTTTTTTGTGCCGCTTGCCCTTGTTGTAGGTTGAAAGTTTGTTGTCCTCTTTCCTTTTTTTTAGCTCGCTTTCTATCTCGGCGAGCCGCAAAATTATATCTTCCTTTCGCATAAGACCTTTTATGACAAAATAAATTTATTTTTTTAAAAACCTATCCGCTATAATTTTCGGGTATGAAACGCGCAAAAATTCTTTTGTTTTTCCTTGCGGCGGCTTTAATCTTTTGCCTGCCAGATAATAAAACTTACGCGTCGGCGGAAACTCCTTCTGCCGCAACCTACGCGCAGGCAACCGCAAGGAACGTATACTTTTATAAGGACAAAGACACTTCAACCGCACTGTTTGCAATACCGTATACCTATTGCGTGCGCATACTCTCCGAGGAGGACGAATGGTATTACGTACGGTACGCGGACGACAGCGGCTTTTACCGCGCCCTTTACGGTTACTGCCTTAAAGAAAATTTAATCCCCGTGGACGTTCCGCCTGAAAACGTTTATCTCAATAAAGCGGTTACAGTAACTTATAAGACGGAAGCTCCTCCCATCGGCTCTCTGCCCGTTCTAAACGAGTTGACGGTTACCGCCGCCTTTTACGGCACTTACTACGTAGGCGGGGTTGCCCTGTCGTACGTTCTGTGCGAAAACCCGACGGGCGAAGATTCCTTCGGTTATATAAACGGCGCAAACGACGATTACCCTCTAAACGAGCTCCCCTCCCCGCCCGAGCCCGCCGCGCCAAAAAAGAAAGGTGCAAACGCAAAGCTTATAATAGCGCTGTCGCTCACCGCGCTTGCCGCCGCCGCGCTCGTAATACTTTACTTTACCGGTCGGCACAAAAGATTTGCCCGCACCGAGGGTTAGACGGCTAAAAGACAGTAGTACTTGCCGACAAGCTTAATTGCTTCGGCAAAGTCATCTATCCGTCTTGCCCTGCGCCTGAACTTCACGGCAGCCCTTCTCCACTCCTTGCGCACAACCTCGTCAAAGCTTTTAACGCTTCCGCGCGCCGCGGCGTAACATTTAAGCGAAACTCTGTCCGCACCGTCAAGCCTCTTTATGATACCGTCTATATAAAGCCACAAGTCGGAAAGCTTTTTCTTTTCCTCGATAACGGACAATATAAACTCCGCCGACTTTTGACCCATCGAATACTCTCCCACGGCCAAAGCCTTTTTTAAAATGATATTGTCAAGCGCCCTTTCAAGACTTTCACAAAAGTAGTAAAAGCGCAAAATTCTTTTGACCTTCATCTTTACACTCGCAAAAAAACATATGTTTTTATTTTCGTTTTTATTATAACCGCCAAACTTGACAACAAACATACAAATTAAAAATTAAAAAAATTTTTTAAGACAAAATTTGTGTGATTTAGCCTTGACTTTAATCGGGCTAAACAGTTTACAATAATTTAACTGTGTGGTATAATTCAATCGTGAAACGTTTAGCAATACTTTCAATTTCATTACTTTTATCGCTTGCGGCTTTCGGCGGAACGAGCGCCGCTTTTGCCGAGGAAGCGGATACAAGGTATCCAGACGACGAGGAGTTTACAAAAACCCTCTCCTTTTCCGACCTCAAAGATTATGAAATCGAGGGCGATACTTTCTATTTCCTCGACGGAGAGACCAATTATAAATACGAAAGCAACACTCTGACCGTAGGCGAGCAGCCTGCGTCCTTCTCCCCCGAGAAATACGAGGTGAGCACGGACGGATATTTATACTATTTTAACGGCGACGCGCTTCTCGCATACGAAAAGACCGAGCCGTACACAACAACCAAATTCGAAGGCTATTCCCTCTTAAAGGAATTTAACGGCGCAGTTTACGCAGTCAGGGATAACACATTATATTCCATAGACGGCGCAAACGAGCCTGCCGCAATGGTATTCGAATACTTCGACCCTTCCGCGGCTCAGAAAATACCCGTAGGACAAACAGCCGATTCTCTTACGCAAAATTACGAGCTTAAGTTTGCCACAGTAAAAGAGGGCGCATACATAACCGAAGCCGATCTGTCCTTCCCCGACGGATGTTTAACCTCAAAAGATGCGGTAACCGTAAAAGCTGAAAAGGACATGACCGCGCTTATTCTCTGCTACACAGGCAACGCGGCGGTAATTTCGGTAGGCGATAAATGTTATGTAACAAAGCTTACCCCCGCGGACGAAATAGACGTCGACTGCTACAAAGCCCCCTCCTTTATACACGCGACAGTTACCGGCAGTGAAATTTACGCCTCCCCCTACGTCGTTAAAGGCACTTCCGCGGTTTTCCCCGCCGCAGGCATGCAGGTTAAAATTTTAAACAAGCTCGAGTTAGAAGGCGTGCTCGGCACAACCTTTTACGAAATCGAATACACCGTAGACGAGCAAAAGCACGTCGGATACGTTACAGAAGGGCTTGTAACCGAATACCTTTTCGGTGAGAATAAAGAACCGGCTTCCATCCCCGACCCCGCCCACAGCGAAAAGAACAACGTTACGACGGTAGTTTTGGTACTTATAGTGATAACGCTCGTACTCGTTGCAGCGGCGTACCTGACCTATGCGGGAACGCTCGGAAAGCTTAAAAGCAGAAAAAAGAAAAACGAAGGTACTATAACCGAAGAATAAAAAACAGGGCTGAGCAATTCGCTCAGCCCTGTTTGTTTTCACTCTACAAAAATAAGTTAAAATTATAACCGTTTGTGTTAAAAAATAAGTTGACAGCAATTTTTTGATTTGATATAATTTTTTAGCATTGAGTTGTGCGGAATGCCCATGCATCAATGCGGGTGTAGTTCAATGGTAGAACACTAGCCTTCCAAGCTGGTTGCGTGGGTCCGATTCCCATCACCCGCTCC
>JAIDRX010000055.1 GCA_029061495.1 Clostridia bacterium | reverse complement strand
TATCGGCGCGGGGCTTTTTATAATGTCTATTTTACTTAAATGCTTTATTAAAGAAGTCGCAAAGCTTATCAAACGGTATTATATCAGTTCTGTCGTATAAGTCGGTATGGACGGCGTTCGGGATAATAAGCAGTTCTTTATTGTCCCCCTTCAGGTTTTTAAACGCGTCTTTACTGAAATAGCATGAGTGCGCCTTTTCTCCGTGGATTATAAGCACCGCGCTCCTTATTTCGTTGCTGTAAGCAAGTATCGGCATATTGATAAACGACAGAGCGGAAGTTTTATTCCAGCCTCCGTTTGAGTTTAACGAGCGTTTATGATATCCGCGCTTGGTCTTGTAATAGTCGTAATAGTCCTTTACAAAATAGGGCGCGTCGTCGGGGAGCGGGTCAACCACTCCTCCGCCTAACTCGTAACTGCCGTTTTTATAATCAACTATTCTTTGCGCGTTTAAAGCCTTTTTTGTTTCAAAACGCGCTTGTTCGCTGTCCGCGCTGTCAAAGTACCCCTTTGCGTTTACGCGCGTCATATCGTACATAGTTGAAGCAACCGTAGCTTTAATTCTCGTATCGATAGCCGCGGCGTTAATTGCCATACCGCCCCAGCCGCATATACCGATAATTCCTATCTTTTCAGGGTCGACGTCGTCCCTGCACGAAAGATAATCAACCGCCGCACAAAAGTCCTCCGTATTGATATCGGGAGAGGCTACGTATCTCGGCTGTCCGCCGCTTTCGCCCGTAAAGGACGGGTCGAAAGCAATTGTAAGAAAACCGCGTTCCGCCAAAATTTGCGCATAAAGACCGGACGACTGCTCTTTCACCGCGCCGAAGGGTCCGCACACCGCAATAGCCGCAAGCTTGCCCTTTGCGTTTTTAGGCGTATACAAATCCGCCGCAAGCGTTATGCCGTAGCGGTTATGGAAAGTAATCTTTTCATGATTTACCTTTTCGCTTTTAGGGAAAACTTTATCCCACTCTTTGGTAAGGTTTAATTTTTCGTTCATAAACACCTCTTTCAAATAATCAAATCGGGACTTTCGAGGTCGCGAGAGAAAGGCTCAACCTTTACTCCGTGCGGACTGCAATAAATAAATTTGCTGTTGTTATCGATTTTTGGGAAGTAAACGCATTGTTTGCCGTTGCAGTTGGCTTCCTTCATAACTACCGTCTTTTTGCCCTTATCGATATAAACGACGTTAGTATCCCCGTCGCTTTTAACAGTTACCGTTATACCGCTTCCGTCATCATTTACTTCGACAGCGTCGGTATAACTCGGTTCGTCTCCGAAACGGTACTCAAACACAACTTCCGCCTTCCGATAAATTCTGACCCCCGTTAAAGGACTTTTGTCGCGCGTGGTAAAGACGACTATAAACAGCACCGCGACCAAAGCCGCCACGACGCCGTAAATAATTAAGTCAAAGATTTTAAAACCCTTATCCTTTTTAACTTGTTCTATCTTTTTAAGCGACATATTTTATAAGCAGGTGAACGCCACCCGTCTGTCCGTAAGTTGTTCCTCGATAAATTTAATTGCTCTATCCTTCCCCATACACATAAGCGCGGTTGTAAGCGCGTCGTTTTCCGCCGCAGTATACTCTTTCTGACCGCCGATAACCGTTACCGTCATTATACCTGTTTGAACGGGCTTACCCGTGGCAGGGTCTATAATATGACAATAGCGCGTACCGTCTAAAATATAATACTGCTCGTAGTCGCCGCTGGTGGAAAGCTTTTCATTGCTGATAGAAGTCGTTAGATACGTTCCGCGCGATATCGAGCGGGGATTTATAAAGCTTATGTTATAACTGCCGTTTTTATCGTGATTTTTAACGAGCATACTGCTTGCGCCGAAGTTGAAATATCCGAATTTATATCCGTAATCGTCAAACAGCTTATCAATACAGTCCACGGCGCAGCCCTTGCCGATACCGCCCAAATCAAGTTTCATTGAAAGGTTTTCACCGTTTACGTCAACCGTCGCGGTAGGCTTTGTAACGAAATACCCTTCATCCTTTGACAAAATTATTTCACCGAAGTGTTCGGCAAGCTTTGTATATTTTAAAATTGTTTCGTCGTCGGGAAGCTCCGCCGAGCTTTGCGGATATTTATGATTATTGCCGAAGCCGTAAGCTTCAACGTTGTAGTAAAGCGCAGGATTATAGCAACCGCCCGTCCACTTAAAAATATCAAGGGCAAGCTGTAAAACGTCATAAGTGATTTTAGAAATTTCAACCGTTGCGCCTGCAGCCGCGTTATTGAAGTTGTATATATCGGAGTTTGTAACCGTAGGAGACAGCACTTTACCTATCTCGTCAAGCTTAGCTGCTACCGCGCTTGTAAAATCGTTATAATGATTAATTGCGGTTTCCGTGGAAAAATCCGCCGCTACCACAAGCTCTGCCTCGGCAGCCATTTCGTAGTACAGCTTGCCCCTTGTAGTGTAGGTTACGCCCTCTGCCGCTTCGGGCTGATTTTCTGCGGCGGTGTAGCCCTCTATCTGTCCTTTAAGCTTAAAGGTTTTATCCGTAAGCGTATAGCCGCCCTGCGGAATGTTTGTATAAACTCCGTACCCGGTTTTTTTACAGCCTGCGACCGCGAATATTAAAATGCAAGCAAGCGGAATAAGCGCAAGCTTTTTTAAAATTTTCATAATTTTATTATAAACTAACGGCTAATAAATAGCAACAAAAAAACCCGCCGATAAGGCGGGTTAAATTTGTTTAAATTATTTTGAAAGCGCGTTTTTAACCGCAAGCGCAACTCTGCCGCTACCCTGCGTAGCACCCGATATGAGTAATCCGCTGTCCTTCAATTCACCATTAAAGTCAACACTGCAAGGTTCGCCTAACGTACCGTAGTCCTGCGTCCAACCGCCGTTACCGTCGGATTTATATGCGTAATCCGTATAAACGTTTAAATTAAGAATATCTTTTACCGAGCGTCCTTCATACTGCTGTAATAACCAGTTTTCGTGGCTGGTCCAGTTTTCTACAGCTTTATCGGTCCAACCGTAATCAGGCATAGCGGAACTTACAAACGTCCAAGTAGCATCTTTTTGTACGCTCTTAGCATACGCATCGTCGGAATTGGTTAAGTTTTTAACCTTTGTTATAATATTGTTTTTTACAGTTACTTCTACTACAATACCATAAACCGAGCCGTGTGAACCCATGTAATGGTATTCACCGTGATACGTTCCGTTTGAATTATCAGAGCAGCCTGCAGCCAGTCCGATACCTGCGCAAACTGCGGTTGAAGCTGCCAAAATTGCCAAGCCTTTAAAAATCTTTTTCATAAATTACCTCTAAGCATTTATTACCATTTAATTTTAACATAAAACAAATTTAGTGTCAACATAAAATCGGTAAAAATTTCCTTATTTTTATTCGGTACGGAGCGCGACGACGGGGTCCTTCTTTGCGGCGGCCGCGGCAGGGATAAGTCCCGAAATAAGCGTGAGTACAACGCTTACGCCTATCATTATGAATGCCTGCCACCAAGGCAGCGCCGCTATCGTACTTATGGGCGCGATAGCCGCAACCACAAGGTTAATTATAAGCGAAAGTATGTACGTTACTATTATACCGACGACGCCAGCGGCAAGACCTATAATAAACGTTTCGGCATTGAATAGCCGCTTTATATCCTTCTTTCTTGCGCCGACCGAGCGGAGTATACCGATTTCCTTTATTCGCTCGACAACAGAGACGTAGGTTATAATTCCGACCATTACGGTCGAAACGACCAATGACAGCGCAGTAAACGCAATGAGGGCAATCGTTACCATTTCAATCATGGTGTTGACCATCGATATTATCACCCCGACCATATCGGAATATTTTACCTTATCCGTTTCGCCGAGCTGCTGTCCGCCGTACTCTCCTTCCGCCGCACACAAATCATTCCAGGCGTCGAGGTAGCCTGTAACCTTATCCTTGGTTTTAAAGTCGGTGGGATAGATGCTTATACCCGTTGCAAGATCGCTGCCCGCAACCATTCCTGCGGTTACCGAGTAGTCAGTACCGCCCATTGACATCATTCCGCCCGACGAATTGGTAAAAAAGCCGTAAGTCTGTTTCTTTTCATAATTGCGGACACCGTTTACCATTTTAAAGTGCGAATAGTTATACGTATAGCCTACCGCGTCAAGGTTGCCGTTTTCATTGATATATTTTGCAATTTCGCTTTCCGCGCTCTCTTTTAAAATATGTTTTGTAAGCGCGTTGGTGTAGTAAAGTCCGTCGGATAGACAGCCGTAGGAAATATCCTTCTTCTTTTGCAGGATAACTTTTACGCTTAAATTAAAGCCGTCGTCCTGCGGAAGTCCTGCGCCGTATACGTTATAGGCAAAATTAATCGTCTTGTCTTTACCTCCGATATTTGTTGTCAATGGAATCGGAAGTTTTGTATATATTGCATTGTTGGGATAGTATTTAAACTTTTTATTAAAGAAGAAGCTGTAATCGAAGCCGCCTCCGTTCACCTCTATGTACGGGTCCATACCCTCTATACCGCTGCCGACAAGACCTATTTTTTCGTCATACTTTGCGTGGTCTGCAGGGTTTGTTGCCGCATAAAAAGCGTAGTTTAAAAGCTCTTCCTGACTTAAAAAGCCGTACTGCGCAAGGTTTAACTCATCCGTTGTCCCCTCGTCCAAAACGAGAACTAAGCTATCCTTACTGTTTAAAGCGTCTTTAACGCCCTCTGCCGTAACGTCATCGCTGGTTGCCACGACGTCGTACTGCGTCAGTATGTAATCCGCGTTGTCTGGAACTTCTCCGAGCCCTGTAAAGTTGTCAAGCATTGAAGTATAATACGCGTAAGACGGCTCTTCGCCTAAAATAGAGCGGTACATAGCGCGGATAGCCGTAAGCGACATACTCTCGTTGCTCGCATCTGCTTCTTCGGGAATTACCGTATTACTCTTAGCGCCGACCATATTAAAGTCGGTATACAGGTAGTTCGCCGCGTCAAAATCGTAACTGAACTGCATTGCGTTGTAGTACTCTTCAGGCATATCCGAAACGTAATTAATATAATTTTCGGAAATTTCGTTTTGGGAAATAAAGTTGTTTCCCATAGCTATCATAGTCTGCAAAAGCGAATCAACGTAGACTTTATCTTTAAGCTTTTTGATATTTACTTTTTTATTCAGCGTGTCGTTCATGTTCATAATCGCGGACCAGTCGAAAGTTGACCGCGTTATGGTTATGGGATAGCCCGAAAGCATATCGTTTTCCATATTCTTTATGTAATCTTTAACGCCCGCCGAAATTGCAAGAACCATAGATACGCCGATAATGCCTATACTGCCGGCGATGGAAACCATAGTGGTGCGCTTTGCCTTTGATAAAAGGTTTTTAAGCGAAAGCCCGAAAGCCATTCCTATAGACATTGAAGCGTTTTTCTTTCTGCCCTTGCGGGAAACGAGCTTACGTTTGCGCTTTTTGCCGTCGCCCTCTTGCTCCGCCTCCGCTTCTTGCTGCGCCAGTGCCTCCGCCTCTGCCTTTGCACGCGCTTCCGCCGCTTCCTGCACCTCTTTTATTTCTTCCTCTTCGCTGTACGGCATAGTGTCGTCCGTAACAAGTCCATCCAAAAGGCGGATTATACGCGTCGAGTACTGCTCGGCAAGCTCGGGGTTGTGCGTTACCATAATAACGAGCCTGTCTTTCGAAATTTCTTTGAGTAAATCCATTATCTGCACGCTCGTCTTAGAGTCGAGCGCGCCAGTAGGTTCGTCGGCAAGCACTATTTCGGGGTCGTTGATAAGCGCGCGAGCTATTGCAACCCTCTGCGCCTGACCGCCCGAAAGCTGGTTGGGCTTACTGCGGATTTTATCGCTCAAGCCTACTTTTTCAAGCGCTTCTATCGCGCGGCGGCGCCTCTCTTCCTTGCTAACGCCCGAAATCATCAAAGCAAGTTCAACGTTCTGCAAAATGCTTTGGTGAGGTATTAAGTGATAGCTTTGGAAAATGAAGCCTATGCTGTGGTTACGGTATGTGTCCCAGTCCTTGTCGGCGTACTGCTTTGTGCTTTTTCCGTCGATAATCAAATCGCCCGAGGTGTACTTGTCGAGTCCGCCTATAATGTTCAAAAGCGTTGTTTTACCGCAGCCCGAAGCGCCCAAAATGGAAACGAATTCGTTTCTGCGAAAGCTGAGGCTTACGCCTTTAAGCGCGTGAACGGCGTCGCCCGCAAGCTGATAGTCCTTTTTAATGTCGTTTAGTCTTAACATATATTCTCCTGATACTTAAATCCTTTACCTCTTTGCCGCGTTAAGGCGGGCAAGTGAGCGTTCTTTTCCGAGTATTGCCATTATGGTACAAAGGTCGGGCGAGTTTGCCATACCCGTAATTGCTATCCGCAAAATTTCGGCAACGTCGGAAACGCTTCCTTTAAACTTTTCGGGGTTAGCCTTGTACTCGCTCATTTCGCTTGCAAATCCCACGAGGGGCGCAATTTGTTTTACCTTTGCAAACCAGGTTGAATTGTCGTCCGCGGGGTCGTAGCTCTTTTCAAAATTTTCAAGCACGGTGTTTACCGTAGCTTTATCGAAGCGGAAGTTGTATTCGGGCGCGAAGGTATCGTCAAAGAAGTAATCGAGCATTTTTACACCCTGTTCGGCGCGCTCGATGTCCTTTCTGCGCTTTTTACCGCCGACGCCCATAACGAGGGACAGTACTTTTATTATATAATCTTTGTCGGCAAAATGCGACTTGTCCTTATCCGTCCCGAACTCGTCCACCCAACCCTTTAAAAATTCGTAGCACTCCTCTGCGGAGAGTTTTGAAATTTCAGTCTTTGAAACGTCGTTGAGTTTATCCAGATCGAACAGCGCGCCGCTTCGGCTCATCTTTTCTATTCTGAATTTAAAGTCGCGGAAATCCGCCTCGGGATTTTTCAGCGACCACTCCTCGAAGTCGGAGTTTAAGAGAGTCATTAAATATTTTATTACGGCTTTGGGGAAGTAACCCGCCTTTCTGTAATAGTCCAAAGATAATTCGGGATCCTTGCGCTTTGAAAGCTTGCGCTTGGTTTCTCCGTCCATTTTCATAAGCGAGGAAGTATGCGCGTAGCGCGGCGGCTTGAAGCCCAAAACCTTATGAAGCTCTAAATGCACGGGAAGGCTTGACAGCCACTCCTCTCCGCGGATAACAAGCGTTGTGCGCATAAAGTGGTCGTCTATCGCGTGCGCGAAATGATAAGTGGGTATTCCGTCCGACTTTAAAATTACCACGTCCTGATCGTTTTCGGTTACGGTAACTTCACCCTTTATAGCGTCGCGGAAAATAAATTTATTTTCGATACTGCCCTGCGATTTAAGACGAATTACGAAGGGTTTGCCCGCCTTTAAATTTGCGTAAATCGCGTCCTCGGAAAGGTTTCTGCACTTTGCGTATTCGCCGTAGTAGCCCGTAGTTTTTTTGTTTGCGGTCTGCTCCTCGCGCACGGCGTTGAGCTCGTCCTCGGTACAAAAACAAGGATATGCTAAGCCCTGCTCTATCAGTCTTTTGACGAAGCTTCTGTAAATTTTCGCACGTTGCCTCTGGTAATAAGGACCGTATTTATTTTGGAGCGAGTCTATCTCCGCGCCCTCGTCGAAGTCTATGCCGAAGTATTTTAACGAGCGGATAACGCTTTCAACCGCGCCGTCCACTTTACGCTTTTCGTCCGTGTCCTCTATCCTAAGATAGAACGTACCGCCCGTGGTGTGCGCACTCCTTTCGTCCGCAAGCGCGGAGTAAAGATTGCCGAGGTGGATAAAGCCCGTGGGCGAGGGTGCAAGGCGGGTAACTTCAGCCTTAGGCGCGCGGTCGCGCTCGGGATAAATATTTTCGTACTCCTCGGGGGGAACGAGGTCGCCGTCGGGGATAAGCGCGGCGGCAAGCTTTTTAAGATCCATATTTTAAAACCTCTTATAAAATCTTAAAGTTTTTTGCGTTTATTCATCATCCGTCTGAGTGTGAACCATAAAATTACGAGTATCTCGAACACGCCCGCGACGATATACATAAAATACATTTTATTGAAGTCGGTAAACGTCTTTACGAATATATGGAATATTACCGCCAAGCCCCAGATTATAACCGAGCAGGATAAAATATTCGTAATCCAGTTGCCCCACTTTGCCGAAAAGACGGTAAGCACTACTCCGCACGCAAACGGCGCGAAAATGAACGACAGCCACGCGTAGTCTGCGGTTTGCGGAATGAAATAAAAAATCATAAACACGACGGTTGCCACAAACCAAACGAGCCCCACGGATAAAAGGGTTATCATAAGCCTTCTTTTATTTGCCTTGCGCCTGCCGTGTTCGGACTTCTGAACGGCAGTTGCCGCGGACGTGTTTACTATGTCGTCAACCGAAATATGATAAAGCTCGGCAAGCTGGACGAGTACGCGCACGTCGGGTATAGCCTCGCCGCGCTCCCATTTAGAGACCGCCTTATCGGTATAATTGAGCTTTTCGGCAAGCTGCAGCTGGGTGAGGTGCGCCTGCGTTCTCAGTTGTATGAGATTTTTGGCAATGGTATCCTTCAATTCGTCCATATCAAAATTGTACCATAAACGCGCCTTAAATACAAGCAAATAAACCAACTCTACTGTGAGTAGAGTGTGAAATTTTCGCGGTAGAGTCGTAAAGTCAAACGGTTTACTTGGCGCGGCAAACTGTGGAGGTATTTTCCGGCAAAGTAGGTTGTAAATAAGCGTATTATGGGTATACTTTATATAAAGGGCGCAATGCCTTTTATAAACGGAGTTTGTTATGAATAATTCATTTGATATTTTCGTCGATTCGGCGGCAAATCTTACAGATGAAATGGTCGCTTCCACGGGCATTAAAATTATATCTTATATATGCACTGTAAACGGCAAGGATATGAACTGCTACGAAAGCGGCAAACCATTCTCCGCCTCGGCAAAAGCGTTTTACGAGCTTTTAAGCACGGGCGCGGAAGTTAAAACCTCGCTCGTCGGCGAAGAGACCATAATAGACGCGGTTACCCCCTCTTTGCAGGCGGGTAAAGACGTTTTGTTTATTACCATATCTTCAGGGATAAGCGGAACGTATTCGCAGGCGGTAGCGGCGCAAAAAACGCTTAAAGAAAAATTCCCCGAAGCCAAATTTATAGTTGCGGACAGCGCAAACGCATCTTTAGGCGAGGGCTTGCTTGCGGTGAACGCGGCGCGCCTAAGGGACATGGGCGAAAGCGTTGAAGCCTGCGGACGCTGGGTTGAGGGAAACAAGTACAAGATGAACGCATACCTCACCGTAAGCGATTTGAAGTATTTAAGAAAGGGCGGCAGAATTTCCACCACCCTCGCCATTGCGGGAACTATTTTAAACATAAAGCCCATTATCAAGGCTGACGGCGGCTCGCCCGCGAAGCTTGCGTTTTTCTCTAAGGAGCGCGGCAGAAGAAAGTCGCTTGACGCACTTGTAAAACTGTTTGAGGAAAACTGCGTAAACCCCGAAAACCAGACGGTTGCGATAGCGCACTGCAACTGCGTGGAAGAAGCGGAAAAACTTGCCGAAGCGTTAAAAGAGCGCGGCGCGAGAGACGTGGTTATAGAGTACTACGATATTTGCACGGGCGCGCACGTAGGCCCCGGCACTATTGCGGTGTTCTTTATGGGTAAAGACAGGCGCGCGAACGCCGCTGCCGCCGCTGAGAAGCAAACCCGCGGCAAAACCGCAACACAGAAAATATAAAAATAAAGCCGCCCCGCGTTTTACGCGGGGCGGTATTTTTTAATTATAGATATGCATTCCGATTTTGTCGTAATCGGTTTGACTAATCAGACTTTCTAAAAACTTTTTAACTTCATACGGCTTTTTTATGTACGATGAGTAGATATCCCAGTTACCGATTTTATCGACATGCAAATGACCGTACCCGAAAATTTTACCGTTAAAACTCTGATATACCGAAACGCCTATAATGGGAGTCATTGCAGACTGCGACTCGTGCGATGTAAAAAGTCCGCCCTTCTCTACAATTTTATTGTCGTAGAACTCTATCCTCGATTTTGACGCTTCAACGAAGGTTAAAACCAAAGTTAAGATACAGCCGACTGCGGCTACGGCACCGACAATTGCAAGAACCGTAAAGAATATTCCGTCCAATATAATACCCAAAACAATAAGCAATATTGCAGCTATTAAAACGGGTATAGAGATAAATCTTCTTTTGTACATAAATGCCGAGCGCTTAGCCGTATATAAAAGCTTGCCCGTTGCCTTATTTGCAGGCGCTGCTACAGGCGGTACGGCGTTAGCGTTTGTTACAGGCTGAACGCTTTGAGGGGCATTTACAACCGCGTCGGTTGCGGCGGCTTCACTCTCCGCCTCCTTTATTACTTTTGCGCCACAATTGGGGCAGAAAGCAACGCCGTCAGGCAACTGATTACCGCATTTTCCGCAAAACATCAGTAAAATTTCTCCTTGTTAAAAACTATTAAAAGTATAGCAAGAAGTTGTTCACTTTGTCAAGTATTTAAAAAATTTTATTGCGTAATAAAAAAGCCGCCCGACAAAAGGTGTCGTTATAGTGAATTTTTCCGTGGACAAACAAATAGCCCGCTGAACTTCAAAACGAAGTCAGCGGGCTTATACTTCTTTCCAAATTCAACGATATATTGAAATTTATCGTAATATTACTGCTTTTATAATATTTTTTCCATACCTATTTT
>JAIDRX010000054.1 GCA_029061495.1 Clostridia bacterium | reverse complement strand
CTTTAAGAGAACCTCCCGGGTTTGCGCATTCGGGGTTGACGCCCCTGAAACAATACCTACACTTTTAAAATTTTTTATTTTGGAAAAATCCAAATCGTCGGCGCGTGCAAGTCTGAAAACGTTGCCGCAATACTGCAAAGCCAGCTCGTATAATTTGTTGGTGTTGCTGCTGTTCAGCCCGCCCACCACAAGCATAGCTTCACATTTTTTTGTCAACTCTTCCGTCTCGCGTTGCCGTTCTATGGTAGTATAGCAAATTGTCTTAAAAACAGCAACTGTTTTTTTACACACTTTTTTAATATTTTTTATTATTTTTTCCAGTTTTTCCACAGAAAAAGTGGTTTGACTGACTATACACAGGTTTTTTTCACAAAGTTCGGCAGGAATCGCGCTTTGCCCGTTAAGGACTACAGCCTCGCCTTTACACCATCCCAACAGCCCGATAACTTCCGGGTGTGTAGGTTCACCGACTATAACTATCGTTTTGCCTTCAGCGCTCTGCTCGGCAACTATTCTCTGAGTTCTCCTGACAAAGCCGCAAGTACAGTCAATAACTTTAATATTCCGTTCTTTACAGATACCGTAAAAACTTTCGGGAACGCCGTGCGAGCGAAAAATTACCGAGCTTCCGTCGGGAATTTCGTCAAGGGACTCAACAACACGCAAGCCCCTGTCCCCTATAGCTTTTACAACGTCGGAATTATGAATTATCTCGCCTAAAATATAAGCATTATGCGGATCAAGCGAAAGCGCCGTATTTACCGCATATTCAACTCCCTTGCAAAAGCCGCTGTTTTTTGCTACATAAACTTCCATTACTTACCTTTACGCTTTTTTTTGTCGGAAACTATTTCAGACAAAGTTTGGTACAGTTCAAGCATTTTATTGCGCAAAGCTTCGTCGCAAATTTTTATATCTTCTTCTGAAATAGGCTTGTCATAGTACTCTGCAAACTCGATAGGTTCGCCGTAATAGACATAAGAACGCCTTAAAAACCGTATTTTTTTAACCTGAACTACCGGGATTATGGGAGTTTTAGTCTTTATAGAAAGCGCCGTAGCCCCGCTTTTGAAAGGTAAGAATATCTCATTTGTTTTATTACGCGTACCCTCAGGATATATAACGATCGATTCTCCGTTTTTAAGATACTTCATTGCCTGCATAACGGCTTTAACGTCCGTTCCGTCGCGGCTAACCGGAATACACTGGCATTTTAAAACAAATTTTTTCATAAGACCTTTTTTAAAAAGGTCCTTTTTTGCAATAAAATGAACGGGTTCTACTGTTGCCGTAGCGGTAAAAACAACGTCAAACAGACTATAATGATTACCAACCATAATGTAAGCACGACCGCTGTAAGGCTCAGTATGCCCGAATTTTTTATAAGGAAAAAGCGGACGATAAAAGAAATGCTCTATGCGGCGCAACGTCCTGAACCACTTTTCAAATTTGGTAAGCTTCTTCTTTGACATTATATTTTTTCCTGAATACTTTTAGAAATAAACTCAACAACCTCGTCTATAGTCATATTGCTTGTATCAACTTCAACGGCGTCACTCGCTTTAACCAAAGGCGCAATCTTACGCGATTTGTCCTGATTGTCTCGCTGTTTTATCTCACATAATACTTCGCTAATTGGTTGAAATAATCCTTTTTGCTCATTTTCTTTTGCTCTGCGCTCTGCACGCACTTCAGATAAAGCAGTCAAGTAAAATTTAAATTCCGCATTTGGAAGGACGTTAGAACCTATGTCTCTACCGTCGAGGATACACGAATTATCAGCAGCAATTTCACGCTGAGCTTCAACCATTTTTGTCCTTACACTTTCATGCGCCGAAACAGTAGAAGCTAACATAGATATTTCAGGAGTGCGGATAAGATCGGAAACATTTTCGCCGTTTAATATTGTATGCTGAGTTCCGTTTTCAAACTTAACGGTAATTTTAGTATTCTGCAAAAGCTTTTTAACTTTTTTACTGTCCGTACAATCTACTTTTGCTTTCATGCACGCCAATGCAACAGCGCGGTACATTGCACCCGTATCGAGATGCAGAATATTAAACCTCTTTGCAATCAGTTTAGCAACTGTGCTTTTGCCGCTGCCCGCAGGTCCGTCTACGGCAATATTAAGTTTTTTGGTAATATCTTTACGTAAATTTGCCGCACCTTTAAGGTAAACGTGTTCGATTTTTCCTTCCGTTTCAGCAAGAACCATAACTCTTATGCACTTTTTTAACGAGCCTTCAATATCGGGCTCAAGCGAAGAATACAGCGCGCAATTAAAGAATCCCGCCTCTCTCGCCGCCTTTGCAGGATAATACGAACGAATATCCGCCGTGTTTGAAAACATAATACAGATAATATTTTCTGACTTAAGTGTGTTACGCCTTTTAATTTCAGTTAACAGCTCTTTAACGCTTTCTTTAATCTCTTCCGTGGTATCGTTTTCTACCGTAGTCGCTCCTCTGATAGCTTTCATAAAATTTATTCCTTTATACTTTTTCCTGCGGCATAACCCGTTGAAAACGCGATTTGCAGGTTAAACCCACCAGTAAACGCATCTATATCAAGTACTTCGCCACAAAAATAAAGCCCTTTTACCAGTTTACTTTCCATTGTTTTGGGATTAACTTCTTTTACGTCAACTCCGCCAGAAGTTATAATCGCCTCGTCAAAGCCGCGCAAAGACGATACAAGAATATCAAAATTTTTAATAATTGTCAATAAACTCTGCCGCTCAGACTTTGTTATTGAATTGACCTTTTTATCAAAAGCTATACCGCTTCTTGTCAGCACTTCGGAAATTAACGCCGAAGGTAAAAGCTCTTTTAAGCAATTGTCTATATTTTTGTTTTTATATTCATCAAAATCTCTTAGCAGTCTTTTATCAAGTTGATCGTTGGTTAATGCAGGCTTTAAATCAATCGAAAGCCTAATATCTTTCAAATCAAGCCTGTTTATAATGCTCGAACAAGACAAAACTATCGGGCCGGATATTCCGAAATGCGTAAAAAGCATTTCCCCGAAAAAGCTATCAATAACTTTTTCGCCTTTGTATACCGTCAGATTAACGTTCTTTAAAGTTAACCCCCGCAATGCTTTGTAAAAATCACCCTTAACGTTAAGGCCGCAAAGCCCCTGCTTCAAAGGTACAATATTATGCCCTACACTTTTGGCAAACGCATAACCGTCGCCTGTTGAACCAGTTGCAGGATAACTAATCCCGCCGGTACAAACTATCACATTATCAAATGAATAGCGCCCTTTTGAGGTTATTATGTCTGACACAGTACCATTTAAAACGGCGATATTATCTACTTTTTCATTAAATTTAAATAAAACGCCGGCATTTTTGCAGTAATTTTCAATACACTTAGTTACGTCGCTTGCTTTGTCTGATGCAGGAAAAACCCTCGCCCCGCGCTCGGTTTTAAGTCTTAAACCGCCGTCCTCAAAAAAGCGCATTGTGGCTTCGGGAGGAAATCCGTATATTGCACCCGTCAAAAACTTTGAGTTGTTTACAACGTTTGAAAGAAATTCATCTGCAGAGCAGTCATGCGTAATGTTGCACCTGCCCTTACCCGTGATATAAATCTTTTTTCCGCACTTTTCGTTTTTTTCGAATACGGTAACTTTATTTCCGTTTGCCGCCGCGGCATATGCGGCAAACAGTCCTGCCGCTCCGCCGCCTATCACCGCCACATTGCTCATATTTAAACCTTACGGCGTGAACACTCGGTCCACGCCGTTATTATAAATTTATTTATACGGGATAAACCTTATCGGGGTTTGCCGCCATATCTTTATCAACACCCGTTTCGTTCGCGGCGCGCCACTTGAAGTAGTTTGTTGCAACCTCGGGGAACAGCGCATATGAGAGAACGTCTTCAGGCTTTTTATAGAAGCCGTCGGATTTAACCTTTTCTGTCAGCTCTTTCATTTCGTCGTGAAGTAAGTCCGCGGGACGGCAAGTTATAATATCCTCTCCGTCCTTGGTACACATTTTAATAACTTCTTTATCGACTTTTCCGGGCACCGCGCCGTACTTGCCTAAAATCAAATCTTTATACTGGGCTGTTATCGTCTTGTATCTTCCGAGCAAGACGTTCCAAACCGCTTGAGTTCCGACTATCTGGCTTGAAGGCGTTACAAGCGGAGGATAACCGCAGTCCTTTCTCACCTTAGGAACTTCCGCAAGACAGTCGGCAAGCTTTTCTTCCTTTCCTGCCTGTTTAAGCTGATTCATAAGGTTTGAAAGCATTCCGCCAGGAACCTGATACAAAAGCGTATTTATATCAACTTTTCTAACCTTGGGGTTAAGAACTCCTTCCTTTTCAAGCCTTTCGGCAACCTTGTTAAAGTGCTTAACGGCAGGCAAAAGCTTTTGAATATCGATACCCGTATCGTAAGGCGTATCTTTAAGCGTTGCTACAAGCGGCTCGGTTGCAGGGTTTGAAGTGCCGTTTCCCAGCGGCGAAAGCGCGCAGTCAACGATATCAACGCCAGCCTGAATAGCCATCAGGTTAATCATATCGCCCGTACCCGACGTGTTGTGCGTATGAAGGTGAACTTTTGTCTGAGGCTTCAGAGCTTTTTTAAGCTTACTTACTACGTCGTAAGCGGTAAAAGGCAACAAGAGGTTTGCCATATCTTTTATACAGATATTATCCGCACCCATATTCTCAAGCTGTTTTGCAAGATTTACGAAGTATTCCGTGGTATGCACGGGGCTTGTCGTATACGAAATTGTCGCTTCGCAAACACATTTACCGCCTGCGCCGTATTTTTTTATTGCCTTTATAGAAGTTTCAAGGTTTCTCGGGTCGTTCAGTGCGTCGAATACCCTTATGACCCCTACGCCGTTTTCAATCGATTTATCGATAAAGCTTTCAACAACGTCGTCAGCATAATGACGGTATCCTAAAAGGTTTTGTCCGCGCAAAAGCATTTGTATTGGCGTTTTTTTAAGATACTTTTTAAGATTTCTCAGTCTGTCCCAGGGATCTTCATTCAAAAACCTTAAGCATGAGTCGAAAGTCGCTCCGCCCCACGCTTCAAGTGAATAGTAACCTATTTCGTCCAAAAGCGGCAAAACGGGTTCCATATCGTCAAATCTCATTCTCGTTGCGGCATGCGACTGATGCGCGTCGCGCAAGATAGTATCGGTTATTAAAACTTTTTTACCTTCCATAATATCCTCTATTTTTTACGTTATGCGAAGCATGCAAGCAGTACGCCAGCCGCTATTGCAGAGCTTATAACTCCCGCAACGTTGGGCCCCATTGCATGCATTAGCAGATGGTTCTGCGGATCGTATTCCCGTCCGACGTCCTCTGATATTCGCGCCGCCATTGGCACGGCGGAAACTCCTGCCGAACCTATAAGCGGATTAATCTGCCCCTTAGTTACCTTGCACATAATCTTTGCAACGAGCAAGCCGCCTATTGTACCTATAACGAACGATAACAGACCAATTGCGATAATTGCAAGTGTTTCCGTTTGCAGGAACATCGCGCCCTTTGCTTTACAGCCGACAGCAAGCCCCAAGAATATCGTAATGGTATTCATAAGCCCGTTCTGCGCCTGCGTAGAAAGTCTGTCTACAACACCCGATTCTTTAAAGAGATTTCCGAGCATCAGCATACCCAAAAGCGGAATCGCATCGGGCAATATTATACCTACCACTAATGTTACTATAATGGGGAATAAAATCTTTTCAAGCTTGCTTACCTGACGCAAAGGCTTCATTCTGATAGTCCGCTCTTTTTTAGTGGTAAGCAATTTCATTAAAGGCTTTTGAATTATAGGTATCAGCGCCATGTATGAGTACGCCGCTATAGCTATCGCAGAAAGCAAATCGGGCGAAAGCTTTGTAGTTACCATAATAGCCGTAGGACCATCGGCACCGCCGATAATTGCGATAGAAGCTGCCGAAGCTGCCGAAAATCCCAAAACGGAAGCAAGTATCAGCGCAACGAATATTCCGAGCTGCGCGCCCGCACCAATAAGCATACTCTTGGGGTTTGCGATAAGCGGTCCGAAGTCCGTCATTGCGCCTATTCCGAGGAATATGAGAGGCGGATATATAACCTTATCGACGCCGAAATACAGGTACCACAAAAGTCCTTTATTCTGGACGTCGTTATACTCATGCGATATAATATTGCCCGCTTCGTCCGTCGGGTATTTGCCCCAAAGCACTCCTTCCGCACCCGGTATGTTGATTAAAAACATACCGAAAGCTATCGGAAGCAAGAGCATAGGCTCGAATTTTTTTACTATGGCAAGATACATCAGTACGAAAGAGATTAAAAGCATAACGTAGTTTTGCCAATCCTTTCCCTGAACGAAGCCCATAGACTCGTACAGATTACCGAATATATCGCCAAAGTTTATAAGTAAACTTTGTTGCATAGCTCCTCCGCTTAGCCGATTACCGCAAGAACAGCGTTAGTTTCAACGTTAGCGCCCTTGTTTACGCCGAACGTAACTTTCCCGTCGCAGGGAGCAGTAATTTCGTTATCCATTTTCATTGCTTCAAGTACGATTATAGGCTGATCCTTTTTAACCGTGCTACCGTCGGCAACAAGAATATTTTTAATAAGACCGGGGAAAGGCGATAAAACCTTTTCACCCTCGCCCGAAAGTTTAACCGCGGCTTTGGGCGGCTGTGCGGGCGATACGGGAACAGGCTTACGCTCCGTAACGCTTTCACTCTCGCCTACTTCCTCAACTCCTACAGAATAACTTTTTCCGTCGATAGTTACTACAAAATTACGCATACTCTACTCCTTTAAATCCTTTTTATTCTTCTGACTTTAAACTCGCATTCGGGTTTTTCTTCATAATAATAAGCCATAATAGCAGCAACAATAGCCGCTTTTACTTCGTCAGGAATTTCACCGTCGTCCACAGTTTGCACGGTTTCAACGGCTTGACTTTTCTTTTTTCTTTTACCGATTTTACTCAAAAATTCGAGGTTGTTCGTCTTGCGCATAATCAAGCCGATAAGCCAGATTATGCAAATTATCAAAACAATTCCGACAAAGACGAGCACAAAGCCGATTAGCGCGTAAATACACGCTTCACCGAAGCTCAAACTGCCTTCCTGATGAATAAGGCTCAACAGACTGTTTATCATTTGCGCCTCACTTCAAAAGCATCTGTAAAGATGCTATAAGGTATTGTTTTACAAACGAAGGCTGAATAATATTGTCTATATATCCGCCCTTTGCCGCATTGACGGGGTCGGAATTTTCGTCCGCGTAGCGGTCTGCAAGCTTTGCTTTATCCGCTTTCTTTTCTTCGGCAAACTCTATTTCCGCACCTTGTAAGCTATCGAACAGCGCAATCTTCGAATTTGCGAAAGCGTAAGTATAATCGTAACCCATACTCTTTGCCGCAAAAATCGTATACCCGAGGCCTATCGCCTTACCGTATACCACGGAAATTTTCGCCGCATCGATACAGTCGAGTATCGAAACGTACTCGCCAAGCTCTTTAATTACAAGGCTGTTGTTTACCGATAAATCGGGAGAAATCCCCAACGTATTTACCAACGTAACGTACGGCAACGAGTAACAGCAAGCAAACTCGGCAAAGTCTTTAAGCTTTCTCACGTTCTGCGCCGTAAGCTTTACTCCGTCTTCACCGTCGAACACAACCGCCGCAACGGAAATCCCTCCGATACGCGCAAGCACGCACTTAACTTCGGGAGAACAAACGCCGCCGATTTCAAGCATGCTATCCTTATCGAATATTGACAATATTGCTTTTGTATCGCACTTTTTATCAAGTGCGGGAATAGCCGAATTTAACTCGCCGCTATCCAAAACAGCGGATGATAAAATATTGTTAATTTTTAATATTTTTGTCTTAACTTCGCTTATATCCTTGACTGAGAACGAAACGAGATTTGCACGGTCAAGTCCGCTAACTCCGCCGACTTCGGCTTTGGGAATATTTACTCCGCTCTGCGCCGAAATAACGAGAGGGCTGTTTGCCGCAAGAATACTCTTTTTATCAATAAAGAAAGTAAAGTCGCAAATTCCCGCAAGCACCGCTATCTGCCCGTAAACTTCGCCGTTGACGATAAGGTACTGGGGAACTGTTCCCTTCATTTGCGAAGCTTTGAGTATAAGCGTTGCAATCCCTTCTAAAACGTTTACTCCTTCGCCTATCTGAACACCCAATGACGAAAGCATATAAATTACAGGGGTAGAAGTCTTTTCCGCCTGATTTAAACACTTTGCAATTTTTTCACAATTAGCCTTACTCACTCCGCCAGAAAGACAAGCGCCGTTTTGCGCAACAATATAAAAAGGATAACCCTCTAAAGTTGCAAAACCCGTTACGACGCCCTCGCCTTCGGCTTCTTCGCCGTAAAAGTCGTTTTTGGAAAAACTGAAAGCTGAAAGCTCGACAAAGCTGTCCTCGTCGATAAGTCGGGAAATATCCTCCCTTACTCCCTTTCCTGCTTCCAGAATTTTTTTCTTACGGGTCTGCAATAAACGCAATTTATCCATAAACTTCTCCTGAATGCTAATTTCCTACATATATCATTTTATCATAATTTTTGCCAATTGCAAACTATATTGATAAAAATTTATCAGAAATATTTTTTGTTTTATAAAGTAAAAAAGCAACCTTACGGCTGCCTTTTTCTTTTTATCTTTAATTTTGTTTTAATGAAGTTGTCTATCTTATCCGAGTACTTCCAAACTAGCCAGAAAGCTACAAGCACAACCGCCGCAATGACTACCCATATGAGTATTCCCCACCACGTCGTAAACGGAATAAACCCGAGCGAATAGGCAACGGAAAATACCGAAATTGCCCTTGTAATAAATATCATAATCAAGAAATACGGCCAGGTCATTGACGATAAACCCGCCACAAAGCAAAGAACGTCATCCGGGAATATCGGCAGAAGAAACATTATCGAAAGTATCAGATAGTCTTTACCCTTCAATTTTTCAAGCCACTTTTTAAGCGTATCCTCGCCGACTATCCACTTGACAGCCTTATATCCTATCCAACGCCCTATTGCAAACGCTACTACCGAGCCGATAAATATTCCTATAAAGCTGTATATAGCACATTTAAACGGACCAAACAGAGCAACGCCCGCCGCTATCGTAACCGACCCCGGCACAGGCAATACCACGACCTGCAAAAAGCTGAACAGTATAAAAAGTACGACCGCCCAATTACCGAATTGCTGTATATAATCTCTAAGCGCCTGAATACTGTTTATCTTTGAAATAATTCCCGTAGCGCAAACGGCAAAAAAGATTATTGTAAACACGTCAATGCAAATTAAAGTGCATAAAATCAGCCTGTGCCACGACTGTTTATCGAAAACGTATAAAATAACGTATGCAAGTAAAAGCGCGGACAATATTCCTGCCGACAAAGACATAAGCAACATAAAATGCTTATCGATAAAAGGCAAACTTCTGTAATTTATTGCGTAGGCAATAAAAACAAAGGCAACCGCACATGAAAGTACAGCTGCCAAAATATTTACGGTATGTTTTAACGCTTCGTTATGCTTTTTCATTGAACCGCCTTATAAATGCAAGCTTCTTTACAATATTATTATATATAAAAAAGCCCTGTTTTATAATGCCGATCTGAAATTTTTTATTGCGTCTGTGGCAAGTTTATCGCAAATATTATTATATTCGTTATCCGCATGCCCCTTTACTTTTATAAATATGAGGTCATGCGTTCTTGAAAGTGCATACAATTTCTGCCATAAATCGACGTTTAAAAGCGGTTTTTTATCGGCTTTTTGCCAACCGAACCTCTCCCAGTCGAAAAGCCAACCGTTATTGAACGCGTTAACAGTATAAGCGGAATCGCTATAAACACTAACCGCACACGGCTCTTTAAGACATTTAAGTCCTTCGATTACGGC
The DNA here is from genome assembly GCA_029061495.1 of Clostridia bacterium. GTDB lineage: Bacteria > Bacillota > Clostridia > Christensenellales > Borkfalkiaceae > Coproplasma. The sequence goes on along the minus strand of JAIDRX010000054.1, from coordinate 1,981 downwards.
AGTCAACTCCATACGGTTATTTGTCGTGGAGTTTTCCGCGCCCGAAATTCTCTTTTCATGTCCGTTAAACATTAATACGGCGCCCCAACCGCCTATACCGGGGTTGCCGGAACATGCGCCGTCCGTGTAAAGCGTTACCTGTTTCATTTTTCAGACAACTCTTTTGCTCGTTTTACGCACGCGTCAACCGCGTCTGAAATAATCGAGCGGAATTTATTTTCCTCTAAAACTTTTACAGCTTCAATAGTTGTTCCGCCTTTACTGCATACTCGCATAATAAGCTCGGAAATTGACTCCTCGTCGCGCTCCACCATTTCCGCCGCACCGAGAACGGTCTCAACGGCAAGTATTTTTGCCTGATTTTTTGAAAGCCCCTGTTTCACACCCGCATCTATTAAACTGTCGATAAACATAAAAACGTACGCAGGACCGCTGCCGCTTATACCAGTAACTGCGTCCATTTTACTTTCGTCCACACTGAGAATAGTTCCAAGGCAATTAAAAACGTTGCTTATAAAGTCGGTGTCGTCCGTGGAATTGTTAAAGTCCAACATATCAATGCCTATTGTTCCGCTGCCGATAGAACAAGGCAGATTAGGCATGCATCTTGCAACTTTTACCGCACCCATACCGAATGAACTTTTAATCGTATTCTTTTTAACGCCCGCCATTACTGAAATCACCTTTTCAGGAACGAATCCGCCAAGGCTTTTAACCACTTCGGCAAAGTTTTGCGGTTTAACGGCAAACAGAACGTACTCGCTGTTTTCGGCAACAAACCTGTTATCGAGCGCCGTCCTCACGCCGAGATAGTTTACATTATCCAAATTCTCTTCCGAAACGTCGCTGACTATTATTTTTTTCTCGCTTAAAAAATCTGAAAGGACAACGCCCCTAATTATAGACTGCGCCATAAAACCGCAACCTATGATACCGAGTTTAAATTGTTTTTTCATAAATAAATCTCCGAAAACAGTTGACTAAAAGCTACCGTTATTATATAATTTAAGAAGTCTAAAACCTCTTAGGGGAGTAGCTCAACGGTAGAGTCGCGGTCTCCAAAACCGTCGGTTGCATGTTCGAATCGTGTCTCCCCTGCCAAAAATCACTTCGTTTTGACGGAGTGATTTTTATTTTTACTTAAATTTACCTTATTATGCCTGGCATAATACACTGCAAATTTATAAATTTGAGCCGTTTTATATCCTTACGTCGCCTTTTTGTCCTAAAAACGCGGCGTTTTCTTTTAAAATAGTGTCTACTTCGTTTTTGATAAACTCTTCAGTCTGCGAAGGCGCTCTGCCTATAAATTTGCTTGCATCGAGAATATCGTCAAGTTTATCATGTACGGGCGCAAAGGTTTTATCTGCTTTAATAAGCTCGATAAGGTTATTATCCTTACCGTTTTCCTTTACGTTTTTGCCTGCTTCCATCGAAAGCACCCTAATCTTTTCGTGCAGTTCCTGTCTGTTACCGCCGGCTTTAACGCACTCCATCATAATATTTTCTGTAGCCATGAACGGAAGTTCAGCCGCAATATGCTTTGCAATAACTTTTTCATAAACGACAAGATTTTCCGAAACGTTCATGTAAATATTTAAAATTCCGTCAAGCGCTAAGAAAGCCTGCGCGTTTACTATACGCCTATTTGCGGAGTCGTCAAGCGTTCTTTCAAACCACTGCGTTCCTGCCGTAATAGCGCTGTTCATCGGAAGCGAAATGACAAACCTTGCAAGCGATCCCATTCTTTCACTGCGCATAGGGTTGCGCTTATAAGCCATTGCGGACGAGCCTATCTGTGATTTTTCAAAAGGCTCTTCTATCTCTTTCATATTCTGTAAAATACGAATATCGTTTGAAAATTTGTACGCGCTTTGTGCAATCTGCGATAGCACGCATAAAACGTTATAGTCAAATTTCCTGGGATACGTCTGCCCAGTTACTCCGTAAACTTTATCATAACCGAGTTTATTAACAACTC
>JAIDRX010000053.1 GCA_029061495.1 Clostridia bacterium | reverse complement strand
TTGGTGACCCGTGCGGGAATCGAACCCACGATACCACCGTGAAAGGGTGATGTCTTAACCTCTTGACCAACGGGCCTTATTGACTTTAAGTCATATGTAAACGCTTGCGCGATATTGTTTTGGTAGCGACGGGTGGATTCGAACCGCCGACCTGCCGGGTATGAACCGGCCGCTATAGACCAACTAAGCTACGTCGCCATAATTCCGCAAGTTAAGCGGAATTAAATTAAATGGTTGCGGGGGCGGGATTCGAACCTCGCGACCTCCGGGTTATGAGCCCGACGAGCTACCTGGCTGCTCTACCCCGCGATATACGCCTTTAAAAGACTATATTATTCTATTAAAATTAACATCTTTTGTCAACTGTTTTTTATATCGGTTGCAAATAAATTTATTTAATTTGCCGCGCGCTATTGCAAGCCTTGCCGCAATATGTTATAATTTTTGTATGAAAGCCGAGCTTGAAAAGTACCGCGGTTTAAAAATCTGCGTGGCGGTATCGGGCGGGAAAGACTCCGTCGCGTTACTGCATTATATATTAACGCATGCGCGAGAATACGCAATTTCTCTTTCCGCATTAAACTGCGATCACGCTATCCGCAAAAATTCCGCACGGGACAGCGAGTTTGTAAAAAACCTGTGTGGTAAATTTGGCGTTCCGCTTTTAGCATTCAAGCGCGAAGGGCGCGCGGACGTAAGCGAGGCGGAGGCAAGGGAGTGGAGGCTTTCCTGCTATGCCGAGGCAGTAGAGAAGGGTGCGGAAGTTATAGCCACCGCACATCACTTGAACGATAATGCTGAAACCGTTCTTTTCAACCTTGCGAGGGGCAGTTCGGTTTCGGGATTAGAAGGAATCACCGACGGAACGGTAACCGTTAAAAGCGGTAAAAGCTTTAAAATAATTCACCCGCTTATAGAGTGTACCCGCGCGGAAATCGACGGCTATATCGCGGAAAACAATTTAACTTACGTTGAAGACGAAACAAACTTTACAAACGACTACACGCGCAACCGCATAAGGCACAACGTTTTACCCGAGCTTGAACAAGCCGTGTCTAACGCTGCGCAGGCAATTTACCGCCTTTCACGGCTTGCTGCTGAGGATGGCGCATATTTCAATAAAATTATTGCAAACCGCAATATAATAACCACGACTCCAAGCGGCGTAAAGATAGCGGAATGCGCCGAAAAGCCTGTATTCAAGCGCGCGGCGGTTAAAGCTATCGTTGAAGTTTTCAACCGCAAGGACTACACAGCCGAGCATGCGGAAAGGCTGTACGAATTGCAGTTTAAAGAAAACGGAAAGAAGTTTGAGTTTTTAAATCTTACAGCTTATAAAGAAGGCGGCTGCGTATATATAGAAGAAACAACGATAAACGGCTTTGGCGAAATTCCTTGTAAAACCTATGCGGACGACGAGTTTTTCGGACAGAAACTGCAACTGTGTACGTTTAAACCGCCTGAAAATGCGCAATGTAAAATACTCAAATGCGACGTGGATAAATTACCCGACAGCGCCGTTATACGCTTTGCAAGGTATGGCGACAGATTCACTAAATTCGGCGGGGGAACCAAAAGCTTGGGCGACTATTTTACCGACAAAAAAATTCCCGTCCGTCTGCGCAAAAAAATTCCGCTTATTGCCGACGGTAACGAAATTTTAGCAGTGTGCGGAGTTGAAATTTCCGATAAAATAAAAATTACGCCCCAAACGCGGCATACTGTTTATATAGTAGCCGAGAACTACGAAGGAGAAAGTCAATGAAAGATATAATCGACTTAGAGGAAAAGTATAAAAAACTTTTGACGGACAAGCTGAAAGGCGATAAGCGCCTTTCGGTTACGTGTCCCGAGTTCAAATATCCCGAGCCCGTTTACGTCTATATCAAATCCGTAAAGACGGAAAAGACGATAGCCGTACGCCTTGACGGGGGAGACAAGACTTTGCGCTTTTGGGACTACGTTGACGACGACTATTCCGAGGTTGACGGAGTATGGGACGAGATGACCGAGGCGGGACTTGAAAAGTTTGTAAAAAAGCTTTACAAGGTTATGGATAACGCCGTGGATATTGAGTACTTTTCCGCCGACGGAGAATGCGAAGATTATTTTTCCGCCGCGGTCGCATTCCCTCTTACAGCCGAAAACGCGCAGAAAGCCGTCAAAAAATTCGGCGCAGGCGTAAAGTTTATCTATGCTAAATTCAGTAACTTTTACGGCGATATTCAGTTCGTTTTCGACAGAACGCTGAAACAAATTAAACTTAAATAATATGAACGGAGGAACATATGCCTTTTATCGATTGTAAAATAACCCAAAAACTCACCGAAGACAAAAAAGAAACGCTAAAAACCGAGCTCGGCAAGGCGGTTTCTATTATCGGCAAGCCCGAAAGCTATTTAATGGTCGGAATTGCCGACGGATACGATTTGTACTTCGCTGGCAAAAAATTGCAGAGCGGCGCATATATTTCCGTCAGCCTTTTCGGCTCGGCTTCGGGCAACGCTTACAACAAAATGACTGCCGCAATCTGCGATATATTAAAGAGGCAGCTTGGTATCGACGGCTCGTCCGTATACGTAACGTACCACGGCGTAAACGACTGGGGATGGAACGGGAGTAATTTTTAATTATGAAAGAGCAACTGACTGAAATTTTCCCCAGAGGCGAGGAGAACCCTTTCGGGAAATATTTTATAGGTAAAAGCTATCTTAACATGCTTTCGACCGAACAGGTCGTTATAGGCAACGTAACGTTCGAGCCGAAGTGCAGAAACAACTGGCATATTCACCACGCAGAAAAAGGCGGCGGGCAGATTTTACTCGTTACCGCAGGTAACGGCTGGTATCAGGAATGGGGTAAACCCGCGCGCACGTTGAAGGCGGGCGACGTCGTAAATATCCCCGCAAACGTCAAGCACTGGCACGGTGCGGCAAAGGACAGCGCATTTTGTCATCTCGCCGTAGAAGTGCCGGGCGAGGGTTGCCGTACCGAATGGTGCGAACCCGTCTCCGACGAACAATATAATAAGCTTTAATCTCATTAAACGATTGCAAAAAGCCGCTTAAAATATAAGCGGCTTTTTAATTAAAAGTAGATCTCAAAACAGATAATAATGGTGGTTATTCGTTAAAATAATTTCCAATTCTTTTTTGAAAAGTATTTGACTATTGCTACAAGTAGTGTTGATAAAGTTATTGTAAAAACAAACAACATTAAAAATAATGTATTTTGCGAAAGTGAGAGTTTTGAAATGATTGCCCCAACGTAATTTATTATAACGGTGTGGGTTAAAAAAATTCCCATTGTCAGTTCTGAGAACCACGAGAAAAACGGAAAAGAATCTTTTTTAATAGCAAGTGCGCATAAGCATAATAATGCACATGCAAATGGAATTTGTATTCTTCCTGTGGCACAATAGTTCCAATCTAAAATCGGAGACCCTGAATTTTGTATTTGCCAATCAATAATTGCTAAGATGATAAAAACGCCAAGCAAACAGCAGCCGGTGATTGCAATAAATTTTTTGCTTAATTTAAGTACGTCAAAGATAACGTATAAGAAAAATGCAACGAAAAGGCACGGGAAGTACACTAAAATGTTTGAATATCCGAAGTTGTTTCCGTTTTCTGTACCAAAAATTTTGCAAAAGATTCCACGTCCGAAAAAGCTTATAACTATCGATAAAATAAGCATTACCGACATAATAATAAGTAATGTCAAGCTGCATTTTCGGTTCCTTAAAAAGTAGCATATGCCCCAGGCAATTATTGTTAAAAACAGCTGGACAAATAAGAAATACGCAATATTATGATTTGCAATTAATATAAGAAAGCAAGATATAAAATTTTTCCCTTTGAATAGGTCTATGATTTGACCGTTATTAAGTACCATAGTTAGGGCAAAATTCCAAAAACATGCCAAGGCAAAGATATACGATATGCGTTTTAATCCATATTGATTATCGCTCATTGCTTTTCTGTAAAAAAGGTATAACGACAGCGTAAGGAAGCATGGTACCGCCAACCATAGCCAGTCAAATAATAAAACTCTGTACCAAGTAGGGTTTTCTGAAGTAAAACAATCATAAGGCTGAGGAACATACCAAGGGTTACAATGTAAGGCTACTACTGTAATACATAATATGGTTCTGAGAATGTCAACTCCACCGAAATGCCTTTTGACAGGGATTATATCTTTAAATATAGGAGATGTTTTGCTATTTAACAAATTTTTCATATGTTTCTATAAAAAAATTAATGTTTTAAATAAAGGTCCATGAACAGTATTTTATTGTATCAAAAACTGTGATTGTTTTCAAGTATATTTAACGTGTAATTAATTCCAAAAATTTGTGTGTGTCTTAATTAATAATATTAAGAAGCACACTTTTATAATTTATCAAAATATGACTTGCACCGAATAAAATGGCAAACACAATTAAGGGGATAGATGCCAGAACTATGCCGCTGAATAAAAAGATACACGACGGTATTATAGATAGCGACAGCGCTTTTAATTTGCCGTTTTTATTCCAACAAATTATCCAAAATAAGAGGTATGCAAGGCACAAAACGCCGTTTACGGATAAATAAACTATAAACGCGTAATCGAACCAAAAATTAAAATACGTGTACGGAATATTGAAAATCATTAAAGCAAAGCAAGCGTATCTGCCAATTTGCTCGGCAATTATAACAGCCTTGTTATTATAGGCGGGCGCCGAGTCGTTTTTATGCTTTACGGCGTAAATAATATTCGGTATCATAATGACCGCCATTATAGCAAGTCCGTAATAATTAAACCAACCCATAAATTCATTATATCAAAAACGCAAGTGTTTTTCAACCATTAATAAGCCCGACAAGAATACGTTCTTGTCGGGCTTTATATGTTGTTTTCATTTTTATCAATAAATTCTCTTGAATAAACTTTCGGTAAATCGGATGAGCGGAGTAGCTGCCAAAATTTGCTTGCAGTTTTTAATTTATCGGTATAAATATCGTTATTTTCGTCTGCGCAAAAATCTTTCAAAAATTTATTCCACTGACAACTTGAATTATCGTTTTGGGCATAAATCTTTTTACCGAGTTTTATATCAATCAAATCTCCAAGAGTGAACTCTGTATCACCGCTGTTTTTTACGGCTTTTGCGGTGGCAACCATATCTACGGTAAATTTAAAATTTTTATCGCCGTATACTTGTATGAAAAAGTTTCTTATCCGTTG
>JAIDRX010000052.1 GCA_029061495.1 Clostridia bacterium | reverse complement strand
TAAACGGTATGAAAAAGGCTGGGGCAATAAACCCCGTGTTCCTTCTGGATGAGGTTGATAAAATTTCCGCAGACCTTCGCGGCGACCCCGCGGACGCACTGTTGGAAGTTTTAGACCCCGCGCAGAATTCGACCTTCTTGGATAGATACCTGGAAGTTCCGTACGATTTAAGCAAGGTTTTATTCATAACCACGGCAAACAGCCTCGACACCATTCCCGCGCCCCTGCGCGACAGAATGGAGATAATAGAGCTTAACGGCTACACGCAGGAGGAAAAGCGCGAAATCGCAAAGCGCTATTTAATCCCCAAAAAGCGCGAGGCTAACGGACTTAAACAGAACGAAATTTCAATAAGCGCGGGCGCGCTTGACGAAATTATCGACGGCTATACTATGGAAGCGGGCGTTCGTAATTTAGAGCAGAAAATAGACGCCGTATGCAGAAAAGCCGCCGTAACGCTTTCGGACGGAAACGCGGAAAAGGTTTCCGTAACCGAAAAGAAGGTAAGCGAGTTTTTTGGCGCAAGACGGTTCGAGCGCGACAAATCGCTCGAAGGCGACGAGGTCGGCGCGGCTACGGGGCTTGCCTGGACTGCAGTCGGCGGCACGACTTTAACTATCGAGGTCTCCGCAATGCGCGGCAAGGGCGATATTCTTTTGACGGGCAAGCTCGGCGACGTTATGAAGGAGAGCGCGAGGGCGGCGATAAGCTATATCCGCTCTAACAGCGCAAGCTACGGTATAGAGAGCGAAGTTTTCGAAACGACGGATATTCATGTTCACGTCCCAGAGGGAGCAACCCCCAAGGACGGACCGAGTGCGGGCATAACAATGGCCACGGCGATACTTTCGGCGTTCACCAAAAAGCCCGTTAAAAAATCAATTGCAATGACCGGAGAAATTACTCTGCGAGGGAAGGTTCTGCCTATCGGCGGACTTAAAGAAAAGGCGCTTGCCGCCTACCGCATAGGCATACGCGACGTAATAATCCCCGCGGACAACAAAAAGGACTTGGAAGAAATTCCAAAGACCGTCCGCGACAGCATAAACTTTATACCCGTAACAGAAGTGGATACGGTATTCAAAAGCGCAATTATAGGCATCTAAATGAAAAGGCGCAAAATCTTTTGCTGCTGGGAAGGCTGGGTAGGGCTTGTCGCTCTGCTGATAGGTTTGGGGCTTACCGCGTTTTCAATTTGGTATCTTACCGATACGGTTTTTAAAGATTACGACTATATCCGCATCGAGGCGATGGTCGTAGATATTGCCGAAGTGCGAGTAAACCGCCCCGGAGAAGTCACCAAAACAAGGTACGCCGAGGTTGTCGAGTATAAGGTGGATGGTGTAACTTACACGGCGCAAAACAATTCGGCGTCAACCGCGCCTAAAAAAGTCGGCAGTAAAATTACGGTTGCCTACAACCCTAAAAATCCTGCGGAATGCTTTTTTCCGTCGTCTAACTATTCTGTTGTAGTGCTGGTTTTCGTGCTTTCTGCAGGGTTTACCGCGGCGGGCGGAGTATGTTTAAGTATCGAAGCTAAGGAAAGAAAAATGAAAAAAATACTTGCGAAAATCCCCAACGCGGAGTTTATCACAAGCGCGGCAAGCAAGGAGCAGTTTATCGAGTCCGAAAAGCCGATAATTGCCGTCTGCGGTAAATCCAACGTGGGCAAATCCAGCTTTATAAATATGGTTACAAACCGCAAAAAGCTTGCAAAGGTTTCAAAAGACCCGGGCAGAACGAGGCTTGTAAACTACTTCGACTGCGGAAAGTTTATTTTAGCCGACCTCCCCGGTTACGGTTATGCAAGCGTTTCCAAACAGGAAAAGCTGAAGTGGGCAAATTTAATCGAAACGTTTTTTGCCGAAAAGCGGGCGGACCATGTTTTCGCCCTCTGCGATATCCGCCACGACCCGACCGCGGACGACAGGCAGATGATAGAGTACTTATATTACAATGTAATTCCGTTTACGGTTATAGCTACCAAGGCGGACAAGCTTTCAAAATCGGCCATAGCGCGTCAGGTGCAGAGCATTGCCGCCGTATACAAGTGCGGTTCGGGCAATATAATAGCTACCTCGGCGTTGAATCGTCAGGGGCTTGATAAAGTGCTTGAAAGAATCGAAAGTATATTAAATATAGAGCAGTAATTGAAACCCCGCATGTCGGGGTTTTTATTTTTTTACGCGATTAATTTCGGGCTTTTTCCTTTATTTTCGCCCGAAAATGCGTTCCGTTTACAAAAAACCGCATATTGCGCCATTTTGCAGCATATTAATTTATTACTTTAAATTTTGGAGTCTGCAATGTGGGATTATATCTCGGAAAGGGTTACGACTGAAGCGGAATACATTATCGAAACGAACTCAACCGTGCGCTCGGCCGCACGGCACTTTGACATAAGTAAATCCACCGTACATAAGGACGTTACAGAGCGGCTTAAATCTATCGATAAAGAGCTGTATTTAAAGGTCAGGCACGTTTTGGACAAAAACCTGTCCGAGCGGCACATCCGCGGCGGAATTGCCACGAAAAACAAGTACATGCAAAAACAAACAAATTAATTTCACTTTAAATTCACGACTAACCTCGTCAATAAAATTGAAAATTCGCGTAAAACGTGATATAATATACGGTAATGAAAAAGCTAATGGGTATTGACGTCGGCTCGACGACCGTAAAAGTCGCCGTAATCGACGGTGAAAACGTAATTTACAAGTCCTACGTCCGTCATTTTGCGCGCGTAAAAGAAACGGTGCTTGCCGAACTTAAAAGCGTTGCCAAAAAGTTCGGCGGCGAGTTTTCGGTAAGCATAACGGGCAGTGCGGGACTTGGTCTTTCACAGCGAAGCGGGCTGAACTTCATTCAGGAAGTTCAGGCTGCCTTTATCGCTATACGCAAGTTTTATCCCGATGCGGACGCTGCTGTAGAGCTCGGCGGCGAGGACGCAAAAATAATATTCATAACCGGCGGAACCGAGCAGCGCATGAACGGAAGCTGCGCGGGCGGCACGGGCGCGTTCATTGACCAGATGGCAACGCTTCTGAACATCAGCGTAACCGAGATGGATGAGTACGCTCTGCGTGCCGAAAAAATTTATCCCATAGCTTCACGGTGCGGAGTTTTCGCAAAGTCTGACGTGCAGCCACTCTTAAATCAGGGTGCGCGTAAAGAGGATATTGCCGCATCGATTTTTCAGGCAGTAGTAGACCAGACCGTTTCGGGCTTGGCGCAGGGCAGGCGCATAAAGGGCAAGGTACTGTTTTTGGGCGGACCGTTACACTTTTTAAAGGGCCTGAGGAAAGCCTTCGTTACTACCTTAAAACTTTCAGACGAAAACGCGGTATTCCCCGAGGACGCGCCCTGCTTTATGTCGATAGGCGCGGCGCTCGGCTCGGATACGAATTCCGCGCTCGATATTAAAGAAATTATTTCAAAGGTTGAAAGCGTTAAGGAAAGCGACGATATAGTTACGGGCGAGCCCTTGTTTTCAAGTAAAGAAGAGTACGCCGACTTCGTAAAGCGCCACCGCGCAACCGATTTGAAGTTTGCGGACATTGCGGGGTATTCGGGCGACTGCTACCTCGGCATAGACTCGGGTTCGACTACAACGAAATTAATGCTTATAACGCCTGACTGCCGTATACTTTATTCGCATTACCAGTCGAACAACGGCCAGCCTCTGGACGTAATAATTTCAAAGCTTAAAGAAATTTACCGCATAGGCGGCGGCAGACTCAATATCCGCGGAAGCGCGGTTACGGGCTACGGCGAGGATTTAATTAAAAGCGCTATTAAAGCTGACTTCGGAATAGTAGAAACGGTTGCGCACTTCAAAGCCGCGCTTCACTTTAACCCTAAAGTTGATTTTATTATCGATATCGGCGGACAGGATATAAAGTGCTTTAAAATCAAAAACGGTGCGATAGACTCTATCATGCTCAACGAGGCTTGCTCGTCGGGTTGCGGTTCGTTCATACAGACCTTTGCAAAAGCAATGGGCATGGAGATAGACAAATTTTCGCAAGAGGGCTTGTACGCAAAACACCCCGTAGAGCTCGGCTCGCGTTGTACCGTGTTTATGAACAGCGCTGTAAAACAGGCGCAGAAAGAGGGCGCAGGCGTCGACGATATTTCTGCGGGGCTTTCCTCGTCCATAGTCAAAAATGCAATTTACAAGGTTATCCGCGCGGCAAGCGCAGACGACCTCGGCGAAAATATAGTAGTGCAGGGCGGCACGTTTTTAAACGACGCGGTACTTCGCTCGTTTGAAAAGGAGACGGGCAAAAACGTAATCCGTCCGGGTATAGCCGGTCTTATGGGCGCGTTCGGCGCGGCGCTGTATGCAATGGAAAACACGCAGGGCACAAGCACGACTTTAAGCGAAAAAGAGCTTGACGCATTTTCGTATACTTCAAAATCTTCAAACTGCCACGGCTGTACTTCAAACTGCAACATAAATATAATTTCGTTCGGAGACGGCAGAAAGTACGTTTCGGGCAACAAGTGCGAGAGGGGCGCGGGGCTTAAACCTGCGTCATCCGAACTCGACATTTATGCATACAAGCAGGAAAGGCTTTTAAACTGCGTTTCGGGTACGGACGGAAAGCGCGGAAAAGTGGGCTTGCCGTTACAGCTCGGGATGTACGAGCAGTTGCCGCTTTGGGCGGGCTTTTTCGAAACGCTGGGCTTCGAGGTCGTGCTGTCCGATAAATCGTCGCGCGAGCTGTATTTTAAGGGTCAGCACACCGTCGCTTCCGACACGGCTTGCTATCCCGCAAAGCTTATGCACGGGCATATCGAAAGCCTTTTGGATAAAGACGTTGACTTCATTTTCCTACCGTGCGAAAGCTACAATATAGACGAGCACTGCTCTATGAACCACTACAACTGCCCCGTGGTTGCGTATTATTCCGAGCTGTTAAAGGCGAACAACGAACGGCTTGACGAAGGCAACTTCTTGATGCCGTACATAGATTTGAACATGCGCGACAACACGGTTAAAAAGCTTCACGCGCTGTTTAAAAAGTATAAATTCAAAAAGAGCGAAATTTCGCGTGCTCTCGATAACGGCTTTAAACGGCTTGACAGCTATCACGCCGATATAAAGGCAAAGGCGGACGAAATACTCAAAAAAGCGGAGGAGCAGGGCAAGCAGATAATAGTGCTTGCGGGCAGGCCTTACCACCTCGACAGCGAAATTAACCACAACGTAAACAAGCTTTTAACTTCGTTAAATTTAGTCGTGCTTTCGGAGGACAGCGTTTTCGACAAGGGCGAATACGTCAAAGTAAACGTACTCAACCAGTGGACGTACCACGCGCGCCTTTATCGCGCGGCGGACTTCGCGTGCAAGCATAAAAACGTGAATTTGGTGCAGCTTGTTTCATTCGGGTGCGGACTTGACGCAATAACCGCGGACGAGGTTCGTTCCATTATGGAAAAGAACGGCAAGCTGTACACGCAAATAAAGATTGACGAAATAAATAACCTCGGCGTAGTTAAAATCCGTTTAAGGAGTATGCTTGCGGCGATAGAGGAGGCGGCGAAAGCAAAATGAGTACTACCGTAGATTATACAAATTCCTACCCTAAGTGGGACAAGTCTATGAAGGCTACGCATAAAATTCTTATCCCCGATATGTTGCCCTGGCACTTTTTGATAATTCAGGAGCTTTTAAAATTAGAGGGCTACGACGTCGAAGTTTTAAAAAATGACTCGCGCGCGGTAATAGACGAGGGATTGAAGCACGTACATAACGACACCTGCTATCCATGCCTTTGCGTAGTGGGTCAGTACCTCGACGCGTTAAAGAGCGGTAAGTACGACTTAGACCATACCGCGCTTTTAATCACACAGTCGGGCGGAGGCTGCCGCGCTTCCAACTACGTGCCTTTGATAAGAAAGGCTTTATCGGCGGAGTTTCCCAACGTTCCAGTACTGTCTTTGAACTTTTCGGGTTTGGAGAAGGACTCGTCTTTCGAGATGACTTTTAACCTCCTTTTAAAACTTGCGTACGCGATTTTTTACGGCGACAGCATTATGTGGTGCTACAACCAGACAAAGCCGTACGAAACGGAAGAGGGCGCGGCTGATATTGCGCGCGACGTTGCTGTAAAGTACGCGGTTGAAGCGTTTGCAAAGGGAAAATATAAAAAGTACAAAAAAATTAATATGGAGATTATCCGCACGTTTGCTGCGGTAAAACGAAGCAAAGAAAAGAAGGTGAAGGTCGGAGTCGTCGGGGAAATTTACGTAAAGTACGCTCACCTCGGCAACAACAGGCTTGAAGAGTTTCTTTTATCCGAGGGGTGCGAGCCCGTTATTCCCGCGCTTATGGACTTTGTTTTGTACTGTATTATAAACGTAGTCAATGACAGAGATTTTTACGGACACAATAAGACAGTTGCATTTATATATAAGTTAGTGTACAAGCTTTTGCACAGAATGCAGAAAAATATAATAAAGCAGTTTGAAAAGGAAGGCTCGTTTTTCCCCGTGCACGACTTCGAGCATTTGCGGAAGTGTGCCGACAAGGTTTTAAATCAGGGCGTTAAAATGGGAGAGGGATGGCTTATCCCTGCGGAGATGGCGGCACTTGCGGAAACGGACGTGCCCAATATCGTATGCGCGCAGCCGTTCGGGTGCCTGCCTAACCACATAGCGGGGAAGGGTGCCGTGAGAACGCTTAAAAATATGTACAAGGATGAAAATATCGTAGCCGTGGACTACGACCCTTCGGCAACGAAGGTTAATCAGGAAAACAGAATTAAGCTTATGCTCGCCACCGCAAGGGAAAATATAGGAAAATAATTTAAAATTGCCGCAAAGGAAAAAATTTATGAATTACAGAGAATTATCTTTAAAAAAGCACGGCGAATGGAAGGGCAAAATCGAAACGGTTTGCCGCGTTCCCGTAGACAGCAGAGAGGCGCTTTCTGTGGCATACACCCCGGGCGTTGCCGAACCGTGCATGGC
>JAIDRX010000051.1 GCA_029061495.1 Clostridia bacterium | reverse complement strand
AGGGTTGGAGTAGTTATTCGTCGGACAGTGCGACGGTCGGCACTCCTGTCGAAAGCGCGACTTTGGCAAATGTTGACGATGCGGGCGATTTACTTAAAGCAGGTCGTAAAGTATTTAAACGCTCATAATATTTGCATTTTTAAAAGATATTTTGTATAATTATTATGAAAACAGGAGAAAAAATATATGATACAAGTTTCGGACAGAGTTTCGGCAATAGCACCCTCAATGACCCTTGCAATTTCGGCAAAAGCTAACGAGCTGAAAGCCGCGGGTGAAAGAGTAATTAACTTCGGCGTAGGCGAACCCGACTTCAATACCCCCGACCATATCGTTCAGGCGGCTAAGGACGCGCTGGACAAGGGTTACACTAAGTACGTTGCGGCGGCGGGACTTCCCGCACTTAAAAAGGCGATATGCAAAAAACTTAAAGACGACAACGGTTTAACGTACGACCCTTCGCAGATAATAGTTTCAAACGGAGCAAAGCACTCTATATTCAACGCGCTGTTTGCAACCATTAACCCCGGCGACGAGGTGCTTATCCCCAAACCCTACTGGCTTACATATCCCGAGGTTGTTAAAAGCTGCGGCGGCGTGCCCGTATTCGTAATGGCGAAGGCGCGCCACGGCTACAAGGTTACGGCGGCTCAGATAGAAAATATGATAACGCCCAAAACCAAAATGCTGATATTCACAAGCCCCTGCAACCCCACGGGCGCGGTGTATTCCGAAAGTGAAATAAGAGAAATTGCCGCCGTATGCGAACGGCATAACTTGCTCGTTTTATCGGACGAAATTTACGAAAAGCTTATCTACGGCGGACAAATGCACTTTTCAATAGCTAACGTTTCCGACAGAATGAAGGAGCTGACGATAGTTATAAACGGCGTTTCTAAGTCGTACGCAATGACGGGCTGGAGGCTTGGATACCTTGCCTGTGCGCCCGAAATCGCAAAAGCTATTTCGTCTTTCCAGAGCCACTCTACCTCCAACGTAAACACTATGACTCAGTACGCGGCTATCGCCGCTTTGGAGGGCGACGACAAGCCCATGAAGGAAATGATTAAAGCCTTCGGACAACGCCGCGACAAAATGCTTGAAATGCTCGACGAAATGAAGCCTCTTGGACTCGATTACGTTAAGCCCGACGGAGCGTTTTACGTAATGCTTTTGTGCGACAATTTATACGGCAAATCGTATAAAGGCAAAAAGATTACGGGCAGTATGGATATGGCGGATTTGCTACTTACCGAAATGAAGGTTGCGGCAACCCCCGGCGTGTGCTTCGGCGACGACGACGCCATAAGACTTTCGTACGCGCTCTCTTTGGAAGATATGTGCGAGGGACTTAAAAAGATAGCCGACTTCGCACGCGAGTGCAAATAAAAAATTTAAAAAATTTTTAAAAAGGTATTGAAATTCCTTCGCTGTTTTGGTATTATATTAGTACCTATATTTTTCAGCTTAGAGGAGGAATTTTATGATAAAACTCATTTACGGACCCAAGGGCGCAGGCAAGACAAAGCAGCTTATTCAGGACGCCAACGCCAACGCGCAGAATGCGAAGGGTTTAAGCGTGTTTATCACCGATACCAAAAGATATATGTACGACCTTGCTCGCGAGGTTCGCTTTATAGACGTTACCGACTGGAACGTTACGGGCGAGGACGCTTTGTGCGGATTCGTTAAAGGAATTGCCGCTTGCAACAGCGACAACGAAAATATTTACATAGACGGAATCGCGCGTATATCCGGCAAGGACTTAAAAGAGCTTGCAGGCATATTCTATATGCTTGATAAAATTTCAAACGACAACGGTATTACCTTTACCGTTACTTGTAGCTGTGCGAAGGAGGAGCTTCCCGACTTCGTTGCAAAATACGCATAAAATTAAAGTATTTTCAAAAACGGCGCAAAATTAATTTGCGCCGTTTTTTTACTTAAAGGTGGTTACTATGAAATTCATAAGCACGAGGGGCGGAGAAAAAGTTTCGGGCGCAAAGGCTATCGTGCAGGGACTTTCTGCTAACGGCGGACTTTACGTTCCCGAAAGCTTCCCCGCGGTAAGCTTTGCAGAGCTTGACGAAATGCTCGAAATGAGCTACCCCGAACGCGCCGCAAGGATACTTTCAAAATACCTTGACGGTTACGATGAAAAGGGCATTTGCGCGGCGTGCGAGGCGGCTTACTCTAAGTTTGATGACACCGACCCCGCGCCGCTTGTAAAATTGGACGACGGCGTTTACATGCTCGAGCTTTTCCACGGACCGACTTGCGCCTTCAAGGATATGGCGCTGACGGTGTTGCCGTACCTTTTAAGGAAGGGCTGCGACATCTGCGGAATCAAAGAGGAAATTTTGGTTTTGGTTGCGACCTCGGGCGATACGGGCAAAGCTGCGCTCGAAGGATTTAAGGACGCGGACGGGGTAAAGATTATGGTGTTCTACCCCAACGAAGGCGTCTCAAAAATGCAGAAATTGCAGATGTGCACGCAGGAGGGTAAAAACGTCAACGTGGTTGCGGTTAAGGGCAACTTCGACGATTGCCAGTCCGCCGTAAAAGAAATTTTTTCAAGCGAAGAATGTGCAAAAATTCTTGCCGAAAACAACGTGCTTTTATCCAGCGCGAACTCTATAAACTTCGGCAGACTCGCGCCGCAGATAGCTTATTACTTCTCGGCTTATTTAGACCTCGTTTCGTCCTCGCAGATAGAGATGGGCGAGGAGATAGATTTCACCGTGCCTACGGGCAACTTCGGCAATATCCTCGCCGCATACTATGCAAAGAAAATGGGCTTGCCGATACGCAGACTGCACTGCGCTTCAAACCGCAACAATATTTTAACAGACTTTTTACAAACCGGCGTTTACGATATGCACAGGGAGTTTTATAAGACGACTTCCCCCTCGATGGATATTTTAATTTCGTCAAACCTCGAAAGGCTTATATTTGAAATTTCGGGCCGCGACAGCAAGCTGACCGCAAAGAGAATGGCTCAGCTTAAAAGCGAGGGTAAGTACGAAGTAACCGCGGATGAGCTGAAAAAGATTAACGAAACGTTCGACGGCGGATACGCAAACGAAGAGGAGTGCGTAGAGGCGATGTACGACGTGTTTATCGATACGGGCTACACAATGGACACTCACACAGGCTGCGCTATGAAGGTGGCTGTTGACTGGTTCGAGAAAAACAAAAAGGACGAAACGAAGATGGTTATCGTTTCAACCGCAAGCCCCTACAAGTTCCCGCAGGACGTCTTGTACGCGGTAACGGGCAACGACGTCAAGGACAGCTTTAAAGGAATAAAGAGACTGCACGCCGCGACTGCTATGGCGGTGCCTAAAAGCCTTTTGAACCTCAGGGATAAGGAAGTTAGGTTTACGCGCGTTGCGGACAGAAAAAAGCTGTTTGACGAAGTTCTGGAATTTGTTAAAAAATAATTTTGCGCCGTCCGCTGTCGCGGACGGCGTTTTGTGTGTATAAGGTGTAATTTTAAGCTAAGTTAAGTGATTAAGCGAAAGCGTGCAAAAAATACTTTGCTTTTTAGCTTTAAATATGTTATTATAAAATTCGGAGCGGAATATGGAAGAAAGTAAAAAAACGCTTTACTCGGCGGTTCAGCCGACGAACAGCTTAACTATAGGCAACTACATCGGCGCAATAAAAAACTGGGTGTCGCTTCAAAACGACTATAACTGTTTTTACGCGATAGCGAATATGCACGCTATAACCGTAAGGCAGAACCCCGCGGAGCTGAGAAAGAACACGCTTTCCCTGCTCGCGCTGTATATCGCCTGCGGAGTAGACCCCGAAAAGTGCACGCTTTATATTCAGTCGCACGTTCCCGCGCACGCCGAGCTTTGCTGGGTTTTAAACACCTTTACCTACGTCGGCGAAATGGAGAGAATGACCCAGTTCAAAGACAAGAGCGCAAAGCACGCCGACAACATAAATATGGGTCTTATGGACTACCCCGTGCTTATGGCGGCGGATATTCTTCTGTACGGCGCGGACGTCGTTCCCGTAGGGCTCGACCAGCGGCAGCACCTTGAAATTGCCCGCGATATAGCCCAGCGCTTCAACAACGTTTACTCGCCCACGTTTACTGTGCCCGAGGGCGTGTATATGAAGCACGGCGCGAAGATAAATGATTTATTAGACTCTACGAAAAAGATGTCAAAGTCCGCCGAAAACGTAAACGGCTCGATATTTTTATCCGACGATAGAGATACGGTTTTGCGCAAATTCAAACGCGCGGTAACGGACAGCGGTTCCGAAATAAAGTATGACCCCGACAATAAGGCGGGCGTCAGCAACCTTTTGACGATATACTCGGTATTTGCGGGCAAGACCATACCCGAAGCCGAAAAGCAGTTTGCGGGAGTCGGCTACGGCGAGTTTAAGCTTGCGGTTGGCGAGACTGTCGCGGACAAGCTTGCACCCTTGCAGGCGGAACAGGCAAGACTGCTTGCCGACAAAGCTTACCTTGACGGAGTTTTAAAAAGCGGCGCGGAAAAAGCAAGCTATGCCGCGCGCAAAACCTTATCGAAGGTGTACAAAAAAATAGGATTTTACCAAATTTAAAACCGCATCTCTGCGGCGCAATACTGCGTTGTGCTTGCGTTTTGTCTTGGTTGCGTACGCTTATAGTACGCGCCCTGCGCCAAAGCCGCGCACGCCTTGTCTTGCTTGCATATATGCAGTTTTAATCCGATAGTTTAAGGAGAACGACTTGTTCGGTTATATTTCGCCCGACGCGCCGTACCTTTTCAAAAAGGACGAAACTTTATATAAAGCTTTATACTGCGGACTGTGCAAAAGCATAGGCGCGGGGTGCGGGCAGAGGGCGCGCACGGCTTTGACGTACGATATGGCGTTTATGTCGGCGATGGTTCATAATATCAGGCGCGAGGACGTAAACATAAAAAAGGCGTACTGTTGCCTTCACTGGTTCAGGCGCAGACCTATTGCGGTTAAGGACGATACAACGGTAATGCTCGGCTGTATCAACACCGCGCTTGCCTACTACAAGCTTTTGGACGATAAAGCCGACGGCGACAAAAAAGCAATTTTCCGCCACCTCTACAAGCGCGGACTAAAGCGCGCTAAAAAAAGGCACCCTCAGGCAGTTAAGATAATAGAGGAACAAACCCAAATTCAAAGCGGGCTTGAAAAGTCGGGTTGTGCAATAATCGACGCGGCTTGCGAGCCCACCGCCGAGATGATGAAAAAACTTTCTGTCTACGCGCTTGGGGAATTTTCAACCGAGCATACCGAGGCGTTTTTCTACGACTTGGGCAAGTGGATATATTTAGCCGACGCTTTGGACGATTACGACAAGGACGTAAAAAAGGGCAGGTACAACGTTTTGTATCTTGCGTACGGACAGAAGTGTAAGGCGGACGCGGTTGAAAAAAACCGCGAGGAAATAAACTTTATATTCGACAGCCTGTTTGCCGATATGCGCATTAGACTTTCTAACATAAATTTCAGGTTCAATCACGACCTGACGGACAACATAATTCTGCGCGGCATACCGCTTAAAACGAGGAGTTTAACCTGCGGCGGTTGCGGCAAAAATAAAAAGTGCAAATAAATTCGGGTAAGCCCGGACGGAGTATATATGAACAAAAAAAATCTTGAACTTTTCGGACTTTCGGAAGGAGCTACAAAAGCGGATATTCAGTCGGCGTATGATACGCTGCGCGCTAAAT
>JAIDRX010000050.1 GCA_029061495.1 Clostridia bacterium | reverse complement strand
TTATCGAAGCCGTTATCCATACACCTGCGGTACGCATTTATTACCGTTGCAAGGTAGTACTCGGACTTCATTCTGCCCTCTATTTTAAAGGAGGTTACGCCCGCGGTTTCAAGCTCTTTTAAGTGCGCCGACATATTCAAATCTTTACTGTTCAAAATAAAAGTTCCGCGCCCGTCCTGCTCGATATCCAGCCAGCCGCTGTCGGACTTGTCGTCGGACTTGCGTATCTGATAATTCCAGCGGCATGCCTGAACGCATTCGCCGCGGTTCGAGGGCCTGCCCGCAAGGTAGTCGGACAAAAGGCATCTGCCGGAGTAGGAAATGCACATTGCACCGTGAACGAAGGCTTCAAGCTCTATATCGGGCACGAATGAATGAATTTCGGCAATTTCACTTAACGACAGCTCGCGCGCCAGAATTGCGCGGGAAGCGCCCTGTTCGCGCCAGAATTTTACGGCATATTTGTTGGTCAAATTCGCCTGTGTCGATACGTGCAACTGTAATTTGGGTGCGGCTTTTTGCAATGCGTAAATTGCGCCGCTGTCGGAGACGATAGCCGCGTCAACGCCGCAATTTTGCAAAAAGGCAAAGTAGTCTTCCAAAAGCGCCATGTCCGCGTTTTTGGCGAATATGTTTGCCGTAACGTAAACTTTTTTGCCGAGTGCGTGAGCGTATTTAACAGCTTCGGCAAGTTCGTCGCGCGTAAAATTATCGGCAAACGAGCGCAAAGAAAAATCTTTACCGCCTACGTAAACCGCGTCCGCGCCGAAGTAAAGCGCAGTTTTAAGTTTTGAAAAGTTGCCCGCAGGGGCTAAGAGTTCAACATTCATATTATAGTTTAACACTCAGCGAAACACCGTCGCCTATATTTAAAATAGTAGTAGTTAAATCTTTATCGTGCGTTACCGCTTCGACAAATTCCGCAACGTGCGTTGCAAGCATTTTGCGCTTTTTGGGGATTTCGGCTTCGCCGGTTATCCAGCCGTACAACAAAACATCGTCCGCAACGAGAACGCCGCCTTGTTTTAAAAGGCTTTTTAGCCTAGGCAAATATTTTATATATTGCACTTTGGCGCAATCGAGAAAAATAAAATCGTATTTTTCGTCAATTTTCGCAATTACCTCTCCCGCGTCGCCGCAAATTGCGGTTACGCGGTTTTCAAGTTTTAGAGAGGTAAAATTTTTAACGGCTTCTTTATAAAGCTCCTCCTCCCTCTCCACCGTCGTTAAGTGCGCGTCTGCGCATATGTTCAGCATTGCCGCGCCCGAAATTCCGACAGCAGTGCCGAGCTCTAAAATACTTTTAGGCTTGACCGCCGAAACGAGCGTGCACAAAAAATTTAAAGTTTCGTCATCGGCCGTGGGAATAGAACGCTCGAACGCGCTTTGACGCATTTTTTGAATTTGTTCGGGAACGAACGCACGGTTAAATTTTGCCGTTACGCTTTTCCTCTCGCCCGCCGAAGTATCGTTGTGGGCGTAGTTAAATTCTTTCATATTTCCACTACCACGGGCACAATCATTGGCGACTGTTTGGTCTTTTTAATTAAATAGTTTGAAAGGTTGCGCTTAATAATGCGTTTAAGCTCGTCCGTGTTTCCGCGCGAAAGGTCGTAGCCGCTTATAGCCCGCTCTATAACCTCGCGCATTTCTTTGTTGTAGTCGTGGTGAAAATCGAACACGAAGCCGCGCGAATTTATCGCGGGTTCGCCTATTACCTCGCCGTTGGATACTGCAACCGAAACAATGAAAAGCCCTTCCTCGGAAAGCTTTCTTCTGTCCTCTATTACGACGCTCGCCTTTTCGTCCTCTATTCCCTCGCCGTCGATAAGGCGCGAGCCTGCGGTGATATTTTCGGCGCGGCGGAAGCCGTTTGCCGTCAACTCAACGCAGTAGCCTATGTCGGGTATGAACACGCGGCTTTCGGGCATACCGAGCTGCTCTGCAAGCTGAACGTGCTTTTTCAAGTGTCTGTATTCGCCGTGTACGGGAATGAAGTATTTGGGCTTTAAAAGGGTGTGCATGATTTTATGCTCTTCCTGACACGCGTGCCCCGAAACATGGATATTTTCGAGCGATTCGTAAACGACGTTGGCGCCCTTTCTGTAAAGGTTGTTTATTACCCTGTAAACGAGCTTTTCGTTGCCGGGGATGGGCGACGCGGAAATTATAACCGTGTCGTTTGCGCCGACGGTTACGGCGCTGTTGTCACCGTTTGCCATACGCGTGAGCGCGCTCATGGGCTCGCCCTGACTGCCCGTTGAAACTACTACAACTTCGTTATCTTTAAGTCCTTTAATGCGCGAAACGTCGCAAAGGACTCCGTCGGGAATTTTTATTTCGCCTATCTTTTCCGCCGCCTCGACAACGTTTAACATACTCCTGCCCGACAGTGCGACTCTGCGCTTATATTTAACCGCAAGGTCAATAATCTGTTGCAGGCGGTGAACGTTAGAGGCAAAGGTTGCGACGATAAGCCGCCTTTCGCTGTTTTCGGCAAACAGTCTGTCAAGCGTAGCCCCCACTACCGTCTCGCTCATGGTAAAGCCAGCGCGCTCGATATTGGTGCTTTCGCCCATATATAATAAAACGCCTGCCGAGCCAATATCTGATATGGTTTTTAAATCGATAGGCTCGCCCGCAACCGGTGTCAAATCTATCTTAAAATCGCCGCTGTGGAAAATTACGCCCTGAGGCGTTTCTATTGCAAACGCCAATGAGCCCGCTATCGAGTGGTTTACGTTTACGGGGCGGATTTTAAAGCACCCCATCTGCAAGGGCTGACCCGGGGCTATAGTAATTAATTTAGCGTCGTTAATGCGGTGTTCGCGGAGCTTGTTGTCTACGAGCGCAAGCGTAAGCTTTGTGCCTGCGACGGGGACTTTAAGCTCCTTTAAAAGGTACGGCACACCCCCTATGTGATCCTCGTGTCCGTGCGTTAAAATTACGCCGCGAACCTTGCGTCTGTTTTCAACGAGGTAAGTTATATCGGGTACGATAAGGTCAATGCCGGGTGTTTCGTCCGTGGGGAATATCGCGCCTGCGTCGATAATTATAATATCGTTGCCGCACTCTATGGCGGTCATATTTTTACCTATCTCGCCCACGCCGCCGAGGAAAACTATTTTTACCGCCTTAGCGCCCCTCTTTACCTTTTGCGGGCGGGTTTGCGCAGGCTTGCGCAGTACCTTCTTTTCGCTCTGTATGTTTACCTTTTTACTCTGTTTGTTAGTATTGGGTTTACTTAATTTTTCGCGCTTTTTCTCCGCGGCGCCTTCCGCGTTTTTTATCTTACGTCTGATCTTTTTGGGCTTTGCAGCTCCGTTTTCATTTTTCTGAAATTCCAAATTTAGTCTCCGTTAGTACTGTATATGTACTTTCATATAAAGAGGGGTTGATAAAAATCAACCCCCTCATAAATTTTACTTTTACTTGTCTTTTCTTACGTCTTTAACGAGTCCGTCTTCGATAAGTTCTTCAATGGTTTCGTAAGGATACATTGCCGCGTAATCACGCTCGGGCACAGGTCTCTTTATACCGTCGCGCTTTTCAAGCATTTCGTCTATAAGACGTATTGCCTTTTTAACGCCGAGAGGACTCTTTATTTTTACCATCATAGGCGTGCCGTTCATCGACTTGTTGTCGATAACGTTTGCGTGGTGGTAAACCGAAGCCTTATAATCGTTGGGATCGAGCGCAAGATACAGACAAAGCGTCTTACCGCGGATTTTGAACCTAGCAATAGTTTCTCTGCCCTTGTTGAAGCGTTCCGCCGCCCAGGCAATATTAGAGTTTACTTTTTTGTACGAAAGTAAAGCCTGCTTAACCGCGCCGTAGTACTGCTTCTGTTCGTCGGTGCCCTGAATTATGCGTGCAATGAAGCTGCGGTTAAACTTCATCATATTTTCGAAGTCAACGCCGCCAGGGCCGCCCTGTCCGAAAAGTGCTTCGCCGTCGGACAAATCGTCCTCTATCTGCTCGATAGCTTCCTCGTCGTCCTCGTCAGACTCGACTTCTTCGGTTGCGGGTTCTTCCTGAATTTCTTCGGGCTTAACCAAATCGCTTACGGTTACAAGCTCTTCCTCGACGGGGTATGCGGGCTCGTACGCCGCTTCAGCAGTTGCAATTTCGTTGGAAGTTGCGCTGACTACAACGCCGCTTTCCAACATTTCTTTAATATCGTCTTTAATAACCGAAAGGCTTTCGGTTAACTTTTCCTTGATTTCGGTTATGCTTTCGTCAATCTTGGCAAAGCGTTCGCCCGTGCCCCTTTCGATTTCCTCGGAAACGAGTTCGGTTATCTTCGAAATACCGTCCTCGTCGATTACTATGTCGTAATCGTGGTCCGCCTGAGACTCGATAAGTCTTTCCGAAATAGTGTTGCAGATAGTGTCGTTATCTATATCTACTACGGGGTGCGTATCCTGCGCCTGCGCGTTCAATAAATCTATAACCGCGCTGGTAACCTTTTCGGATATGTCATCCGCATCGATTTCGGGCAGATAGTTTGAAAGAACCGCCGCCGCCTTATCGGCAATAGCGTCCTCGTTAATGCCCGCAACGGTAATTTTTTCGCTTATGCGCTGAGCCATCTCCTCATAGTCGGGAGCGTTAAGCTCGGCAAGCTCTAAAACGGAAGTAAGCTTTTCGGATATAACCTGCGAAATTGAGTTGTAGTCAAGCTTGTCCGTAATTTCTTTGGAAATGGACGAGCAGCCTTCGTCGTCGACGAGAATTTCAAAGTCTTCTGCTTTGAGGCTTCCGACTTTCAGTGCAATTCTGTCTGCAAGCTCTTCCTCGTCTAAATTTAAGGTGTTGACCTTAAGCGCGATTTTGTCCGCAAGGTTGTCGCCGTCGATGTTAAGCGTATTGATTCTGTCCGCAATTCTTTCGGCAATGTTGTCTTCGTCAACCGTAAAGGTTGTAATTTTGCCTGCGATTTTGTCGGCAATATTATCCTCGTCAATATTGACGGTGCCGATTTTGCTTGCGATTTTTTCCGCAAGCGCTTCCTCGTCGATTTCAACGGGTGCGGCCTGAACTACGGGTTCAACCGGCGCAACTTCGTCTGAAGCGACTTTTACGCCCGTAAGCGCAATGTAGTCGGCAACGTGTTTTGCAATAATTTCCTCGTCAAGCGAAAGCGTTACGTTAGCTCCGTCGCGGTCGGGGAAAATAACCTGTTCCGCAACCTTGGACGCGATGTAGTCGGGGGAAATGACTTCGCGTGCGGAAACTGCCGACGCAACTTTTTCAGCAAGTGCGTCGTAATCTATCTCTTCTTTTACGACGGTCTGTACGGGCGCCGTGTCGAGAACGGGTGCGGCG
>JAIDRX010000005.1 GCA_029061495.1 Clostridia bacterium | reverse complement strand
AAAAAAACCTGCGCCAAACCCTACCGCTAAGACGCCTACAAAAAACCCCGCGCCTAAGAAATAATTAAAAAACAAGTTTGCGCGCCCGCGGTTTTCGCGGGCGCGCTTAACTAAGGATTTTAAACCGTGAAAAGATTAATAACTTTTAAAGATATAAAAGAGAATAAGCGCAAAATTGCGTTTACAGGCATTTTTGCCGCGGCGGTAGTTTTGCTGTCCGTTCTTATTGCGGTATTGAATATTTGCTATACCGCAAACATAAGCGACAAACAGTATTCTCTCGACAATATGCTTTCGCACGTTCTTTCCGTGTCGGAAGAGGAGCATTCCGTATACGACGAGGAAGCTTCCGAAAAGGTGAGAAGTTATATTTCGTCAACGCTCTTTTCGTACGGTGTTGAAAACGAAATTATAACCCATAACGACGTTGTTCTTCACAACGAAAAAACAGACGAATTTTCCTACTACAAGCCCAAAAACATTTATGCGGAGATAGCGGGCGAAAGCAAAGAGAAAGTTTTACTCGTTGCGCACTACGATTCCTGCGGATATAAGATTAAGTACGACGAGGCGAGCGAGGGCTCGCACGGCGCACTTGACGACGGATACGGAGTTGCCGCGGTACTGGAGCTTGCAAGAATTTTCTCCTCTCAAAAAAATCTTAAAAACGGAATAAAGCTTGCTATCGTTGACGCGGAGGAAGAGGGCGTTTTAGGAAGCGAAGCGCTTGTTAAAGAGTATTCACAGTGGCTTGACGACGTTAACCTCGTCATAAACGTGGAAGGGCGCGGCAACAAGGGGCCTTTATACCTTTTCCAGACGAGCGGCAACAATTCGAGGATAATAGAGCTTTACAAAAAAGCGGGATTTCCGTTTTCGTTCTCCGTTGCGGCGGACGTTTACGGTATGCTTCCTAACGATACCGATTTAAGCCCATTTCTTGAAAAAGGCCTTGCGGGTATGAACTTTGCCGTTCTGGAAAGCTTAAAGGTGTACCATAACGAAAAGGACGTTTACGAAGCGGTGGACGCAAATTCGCTTGCAGGGTACTGCGATACTTTGTTGCCCCTTTTGGACGAGTATACCTCGAATGCAAAGTACGCCTCGCACGACTACTTTTTGAACGGACACGACACTCTGTTTTTCACGCTTTTCCCCAACGCGCTTGTAAGCTACAGCGCGGTTACAGGCTGGATATTTTTCGGCATAATAATTGCGCTTGTATGCGCGCTTATAGTCGTTTCTATTTTAAAAAAGCGGCTTAACTGGAAAAAGCTTTTAATATCGCTCGGCATCGATTTGGCTTTTATCGTTGTAACGTGCGGTTTTGGTTTTATCGTTGCCCTCATTGCCAGTGCGTGCGCGGGCGTGAATTATCACGTTATGTTCGTAATAGGCGTAGCGTTTGACGGGGGCTTGCTTATAATCTTTTCACTGATTATGGCGGCGGCTTTCGTGTTTGCAACGCTGTTCAAATTAAAATTCGGCTTTACTCATTCCGAAATGACTTTGGGCGGACTTTCAATAAACACCTTGCTTGCCATAGTCTGCGCGGCGGTAATATTCGGCGGAACGTATCTGTTCGTAATTCCCGTACTGCTGTATGCAATTGGCGAGGGGGTTAATCTGTTCGTTAAAAACGAAAAGATAAGACTGGGCGTCTGCGCGGCAGCGTGCGCCGTAGCAACAATATTTACGCTTAGCATTTATATCTCATTACTCTATTCTCTGTACGTTTCGCTTACGTTCGGTGCGCTGGGCATTATAGCGGCATTTGCAATTCTACCGCTCACAATGTGCGTTCCGCAAATCTGCGGACTTTTCTGCGGCGTTCCCGAAAAAGCGCAGGTCAAGGAGGCGGTATGAAAAAGCTTTTAATTATTCTCGCCGCGAGCATAGCTATTATATGCGGCGCAATAGGCATTGCCGCCTGTGCGGACAAAGAGGAATACTCAGTCGCATGCATTACCTGTGATAACGGTTACGTAACGGTTTCCGATACTAAGGCTGAAGCGGGTGAGAAGGTAATTATCGCGGCGCACCCGGATGCAGGGTACATGCTTACAACTTTCCTTTTAGACGGAGAGGAGTTAGAGGGCTGTTCGTTTATTATGCCTGAAAAGGACGTTACGGTTTCCGCGCAGTTCGAGGTTGTAACCTACTCGATAACTTACGTTCTGGGCGACGCCACGTTTAACGGAAGCAACCCCGAGACCTATACCGTTAATAGCGACGTAACCCTTACCGATCCGAAAAAAGACGGCTACGACGTTTGCGGCTGGTACACGTATTACGTCAATCCCGAATACTACTACGACTGGGATATGGAGTACTGCCGCGTTAAAAACCTTAAAGGGTTTTACGGAAATTTGACTTTGTACGCCAAATATTATAAAGCCCCGCACACAATACACGTCGAGGAAAATGATAACGGCGAGTGCTGGATTGAAGATTACTATGGTGAAGCATTCTACGGCGACACGTATAATATAACGGTTGACCCCGACGAGGGCTACGAGCTTGATTATATTACCGTAAACGGTGAAAAGATAGAGGGGACTTCGTTTACAATTCAAAACGAAAACATTGAGATCGCCGCTAATTTCAAGCTTATCGTATACGATATAATTTACGAACTGTTCGGCGGCGAAAATGCGGAGGATAACCCCGACACGTACACAGTTAAGGATGAATACATTTATTTAAGCAATCCGACGAAGGAAGGCTTTGTGTTTACGGGTTGGTATTTAGACGCGGAAATGACAAAGCCCGTGTATAACGATTATTTCAGTGTTTACGATTATCTTGATCTTGACGGTCCTTTAACGCTCTACGCATCTTTTATTTCCGAAGATGAGGAATAAGTTAAAAAGGTATTTAGAATCTTAAAAAAATGAGCCGTTCCGACTGTTGTGGTCGGAACGGCTTTTGATTTGACTATCCGTTTTTTTAGTGATAGACTATACGTGAAATAAAGGTGATGATTATGGAAGAAGAGCTTGACGAGAAAAAAGAAGATAGCTACGAAGAATCGGCGGTTGCGGCGGAAGGAGTAAAAACCGAAAAGTTCCGCGTTGATAAACAGAAGGTTATCGGATACGTAAAGAGATATGCTTTTTTAATCGTAGGGCTGATTATAATGTCTTTCGGCGTTGCGTTCTCTAAAAAGGCGGCGCTTGGCTCGTCCCCGATTTCGAGTATTCCGTTCGTATTGGAACCTATAACTAACGGAGCGCTTAAAATAGGCATAGCTACTACAATAGTCAATACACTTATAGTTTTGTTACAGATAATTATTTTACGCAAAAAGTTTAAATGGATAAATCTGTTGCAAATTCCCGTGTGTGCGGTTTTCGGATACCTATGTCAGTTTGCCGAGTGGTGCATTACAGATATTTATTTAAACGCTTACTGGCAGCAATGGCTTATATGTATAACGGGAATTATTCTTGTCGCTTTAGGCGTTAGTGCGGAAGTAACGGCAAACGTTATGACACTTGCGGGCGAAGGGTTGACTTTGGCTCTGTGTCAGGTTCAGTCTAAAATTAAATTCGGATATATGAAGGTAATTGTAGACGCCACACTCGTTTCTTTAGCGGTCGCGCTTTCGTTTATATTCCTTCACAGGCTTTATTTTGAAAGCGTGAGGGAGGGAACGGCGGCAGCGGCAATTTGTGTGGGGTTGTTGGCAAAACAGTTCAACAGGTTTATGAAGCCGTTAGGTGAAAAGATATTCGGACATAAATAGTAAGTCAGCGCG
>JAIDRX010000049.1 GCA_029061495.1 Clostridia bacterium | reverse complement strand
CATTATTATTATATTCTGAGGTCTGACTCCGCACTCGTCTTTAAGGCAGGTATAAATTGTAAGAGCCGAATTCATATCAAGCTCGTTAGAGTTAATGAAAACGTTTACGTTGTCAGAGTCTACACCGATAGATACGACTGCGTCTGCAAAGCCTTTAGATTTGATCATGGTTTCAAGAACAAGTTCTTTTTCCATTATGCCGACTATCTTCATTTTAAGGTTAACGGCTTCGGTATATTTTTCACTACCCTCGTCATAAAGAGCGATTACGCTGTCAAGCTGAACAAGCTCTTCGCTTCTTGTGTTGGTTCTTTCCGAACGGTAAGTCGTAAAGTAGTTTGCCGTTGCCACTGCGGTGTCGCCGTTTGCCGTTCTGTTGGTGGCAAGCAATACGTTAAGTACCGCGGTTAACGCAAGTAAAAATACGAGTGATGACATTACGATGATTTTTTTCTTTTTAGACATAAATTTCTCCTTATACAGTCATTGAATAGATTGCAATTATTTGTTTTTTAATATTCAGGGCGGTAGAAACTGCGTTTATGATATTATTTCTCGTCATAATATTGTTTGCACCTTCGCAAACGATTACTACACCCTGAATTTCTCCGTTGCTTTCGGTTATCATTACGTCGGTAGCTCCAACGCCATCGATATTGCTGAGTATCCCGGTAAGCTTGACCTCCGTCTCGCTTTTTGCGGTATCCGTTGCCAATATCTTGGACGATTTCGTCTTTTTGTTAATAAAATAAACGGCGCCGATAAGTATTACGATCAGTAAGACTACGATAATTATTTTTCTGTTTTCTTTCACGTAATCAATGACTTTTCGCATATACTGTTATATTTATATATTTGCACTGCTCTAAATATGCATAAATTCCATCAATTATTTCGTTATTTTGAGAATTTACCTCTACTATTACGCTTTCTGCCCTGAAAGTTCCGTTATCATGCACGATTTCTATACTGCAAGCGCACTCTATGGAAAATTCGTCCGACAGTTTTTTTTCAAGCTGGTCGCTCTGATTCTCGGCGTACACGCTGCATATATACTCGTAATCGTAAAACGCTTTTCCGCCCGACGACGACTTTATTTTAAAAATTCCCATCAGCGGCTGTATTAATACGAGTATACAAGCCATACGCATTACGAAAGTTATGCTCTTGTTTAATTTGCCTTCGGGTATGACCAAAGACACGATAACCGACAGAAATATTACGCCGACGGCTGTCAACAGATAGGTTTTCATATAAAACTGTTTGCCGAATTGATTATAAGCATTATTATAAGCGCGTACATAAATGCAACCGTTAAAAGACCTGCGATAAAGTACTCTATATCCTTGGACAAGTCAGAAAGTAACCCATAAAGAGTCTGTTCTCCTATCGGCTGGACGATTGCGCCGACAAGCTTTAAAATGAGCGAGAATGCGGCGAGCAAAATTATCGGTCCGATAAGCTCCATTAAAAGTAATATCAAACCGCATAGCCCTACCGAGCTTTTTATAAGAAGCCCGGCGGAAGTCAGCATATCGAATCCGCTCGAAAGAAAATTACCGACGATAGGTACTGAATTGCTGACAACGTACTTTGTAGCTTTAAACAAAATACCGTCGAACAGCGACGAGGCAGAGCTTTGCATCGTTATAAAGATGCTGAAAACTGTAACGGTTATGCCTATAACCCACTTCATAATGCTTTTAATAAGCGCCGAAACGCCTGTAAAAGCCATATTAGGGTTCAATCTTGACATAAAGTTAAGTACTATGACAGCAATAGTACCGGGAAAAATAAACGCACTTACTATTTCGACCGCGCCGCCTGAAAGAAAAATTGCCGACGGTTGATATATTGCAGCCGAACTGGTTCCTCCCGTTAACACCGTTAGCGTTGCAAGTATGGGCGTTATAATCTCGATTTGCCGCTTTACGTTATTGATACATGTTATACAGCTTGTTATTATACCCGAAAGCATAGTGGCAATAATCAAAATTATCAGCGCGTAACAGGCAAGGTGAACTACCTTCGAGGTAGATTTACCCATCAAGGTGCCTTCCGCAGAACTTACAATTGCCGATAAAAGAGCTATTGCAGTTACCTCGGCAAAGGCGGGAATAAGCGAAATAATGTTTTTAAAAATCACCGAAAACAATTCGCTTAAATATCCGCTGTAATCGGTCTTTAAATCGCCGTGAATGAGGTACTCTACTATATCTTTTGCGGTATCACCGAATTTAAAGAGATAACTGTCCGAGTGCTCGTCAAGGTAAGCTTGAAGTTCGGTAAGGTCCAAATCTTTTAAAAGCTGTGAAATGCTCTCGTTCAGCTCCTCTTCTCCGTCCTTATCATCTGCAGAAGCCGCCATTCCGCTCACGACAAAAATTGCGACAGCCGCGGCTATAAGTACAAGCAGTAAAATCAAACGCTTTTTCATGTCAGATTAATAAGAGAAACAATAATTTTATAAGTACTACTTAATATAGGAATTGCCACTACAAAAATTATAATCTTTCCGCAAAAAACAAGCTTGTCCGCAACACTTGTAAATCCTAATTCCTTTACAGAACCTGCCGTCATTTCCACAAGGAAACCTATTCCGATAATCTTAAAAATTATACGGATTATTTCGTTATCTATTCCCGCTCCTTGCGTAAACGATTTTATAAAGGCAACGCTTTCCGAAATATAGTCGAAAGCGTATAAAAACATTATAATGCCGCCTGCCGTAAGACAAAGCGGAACCAATTCCGATTTATGACTTTTTAAAATGAACGCGCATACCGCGGTAATAACCGCAATACAGCAAAGACGGAAAACGTACATCAGAACATATCAAATAACTGTCTAATCTGCGAAAAAAGGTCGGCTATCATAGAAATTACTACCGTTAAAACAATTATAAGCCCCACTAAACTTACGAGCGTTGCAATATCGTCCCTGTCCGATTTTTTTAAAACCTGACAGATAATCGTAACTATTATGCCGACCACGGCAATTTTAAAGATAATACTTATATCCATTTAAGCGAGCAAAACAGCCATCATTACTCCGAGCATAAAAAATATTTTTACGTACAGCGAACTGTATTTTTTATAGTCGGTAAAGCTTTCTTCCTTATATTTTTTTAAAACGGCTTTTTTTTCTGTCAGATAATCGACCTGCGACATCGCGTCGGTTTTGCCGAGGTTTTCGGTATACTCACGCACAGCGTCGGCGTCCGCACCTTTCAAAATGCTTTCACCTTTTAATATTTTCGGGACAAATTTGTACGGCTCGGCAATTTTATCTATAGTCTGCCGTGAAAATTTCAACGTTAAAATCAACTGCTCGTTAAACTCGTACAGCTCTGAAAATATCTGCATACGCTTTTTTTTATTCGACGACAGAAATACCCCTATCGTCGTTGACAGCGCTACTACCGCCAACAATATCAAAATTTTTATCATATATCACAGGTTGTTTGCCTATGCCGGTAAGCTCGGCAAAAAATTCAAACGGCATTGTCTTTAAAATTTCTTTATTACAGATATGCGAGGATGCTATAACGTAAATACCGCAATTTGCCGCATAACTTATCGCTTCTATATCACCGCTGCCGTAAAGCTCGTCGGTAACGATGACGTCGGGCTTCATTGCACGTATGGCGCTTGCTATCGCGCTCTTTTTATTATGACAGCGGACGACGTCCACTCTTTCCCCCATATCAAACCCGTTGCCGTATCCGTCCATTGCGGAAATTTCATTTCTTTCGTCGAACACTAAAACGTTAACTTTTTTTTCTGCACTTAACCTTTTTGCAAGATTTCTCAGCATCGTAGTCTTGCCTAACCCAGGTTTCGAGTATAGCATAGTACTATGCAAACCGTTGAAATAAAGTGTTTTTAGCAGAAAATCGGCACAATTTTCAATATCGTGGGGTATCCTTATATTTAGCGAGGTTATGCTTTTAATTGCCTGCACTTCGCCGTTCTGTGTTACGTATTCACCCGCAATACCTATTCTTACGCCGTGTTCTACCGTGATAAAGCCGTGCTTCATTTGTTCGGTATAGTTATAAATACAACCTCCCGTCGCCGCGTGAATTATCGGATTTATCTCGTTGACAGAAATAAGTCCGCGGCCGCCTTCGGTAACGCCAAGCGCATTAATGTATTTGTATTGGCCCATATACTCTATGAGGACGGGTTGTCCGCGCCGTATTCTTATTTCGGATATATAATTGTAATTAAGGTTATCTATTGCGCCTTTTAAATCGGCCGGCAAAAAGGACAAACTCATAATTTAATTTATTTAAAAACATCAAAAAAAAGAACGCCTAAAATCCGTTCTTTTTTCTTTAAAAACTTTTTTAAAAAATTTGTTAATATTTTTTGTCGAAATATGGAAATTTTTGGCAATATATGCTACAATAATAAAAACATTATATTATACGGAGTTCTTAATGAGAAAGTCCCTCTTATTTTTAGCTGCTTTTACTTGTTTTATTGCAGTAATGTGTTTATGCGGTTGCGCGGTTAATAAAATAACTACCGCCGATCCGCCGCAAATTTCAGATAACGGTACCATTACCGACAATAATAACGAGAACCCTACGGAAAACATATCGTATACGGTAATTTATGTTGACGGCGACACCGAGCTTGACAAAGCCACTATTTCTGCAGGTGCAGCGGCCTCTAATAAAACAGCTCCCGAAAAAGACGGATATAATTTTGTCGGTTGGACTGTTGACGGTAAACCGTTCGATTTTGCAACACCTATAAATGCCGACTTAACACTTACGGCAAAATACACCCCGATAATTTACACTGCAGTCTATAAAGTAAACGGCAACATTGTAAACTCTGTCAGCTATTCTGTTGAAAATAAAGAGCTTGCTACTCCCGCCGTTCCTGAAAGATACGGTTACCACGGCGAATGGGAAAAAGTTGAACTGTGCGGCGACGTAATAATCAACGCCGTATATATTCCGACGGTTTACAAAGCAAAGTTTGTAATAAACGGAACGATAGCCGACGTTGTTGACTTTACCATTGAGGACAAGTCCTTGACCGAACCTGTTATTCCTTCTATCCCCCACTATACTTCGGCTTGGGAAAGCTACGAAATTTCTGCAAGGGACATTACGATTAACGCAGTATATACACCTATTACTTATTATTTAACATTTGTGTCCGGCAGTTTGCAGACAACCGTCCCCTATACAATATTGAGCAGCGAAATAGCTGAACCCGAACCTGCCCAAAAAGACGGTTATACTGTCAACTGGGAACCGTACAATCTGGATTTTACAAACGCCACGATAAATGCTGTTTATACCCTCATTGATTATACGCTTATCTTTATCGCAAACGGACAAGTTGTAGATACGACAATATTCAACGTTGAAAACATAACCGACATAAGCGTGCCGCAAGTTCCGCAAAGACTTGGATTCGAATGTAAATGGCAAAACTTTGAAATAAATTTGGAAGATACCGTTGTTTACGCCGAGTACACTATGACTTTCAAAGACGAGTTCACTTATTCGCTATCCAAAGACAAAACTTACTACACCGTAACGGGTTACAGCGGCAGAGAAAATTACTTGGTTATTCCTTCCGAGCACAACGGGCTACCAGTTAAAGACATAGGCGAATACGCCTTCATTGCCTGCACAAATTTTACGAGTGTTGATATTTGCAATGGCATTGAGATTATTGACGAAGGAGCATTTATGGCTTGCTCAAATTTGAATACTGTTTTACTCCCCGAAAGTTTAACTACTATTGATGTTGACGCGTTTGCAGATTGCGGCATTTTGCAGATAGTTATTCCTGAAAATGTAACGAAAATAGGCAACAATGCCTTCTGCGGTTGCAATTCATTAACAAATTTGACTATTAACGGCAGTACCAAAATCGGCGAATACGCTTTCAGTATGTGCCAGTCTCTTAAATACTTAGATTTCGGCAATAAGGTTGAAATCATTGGGGCAAAAGCTTTCTATAACTGCAATAGTATTGAAGAAATTTATATTCCCGCCAGTGTTAAAGAAATCGGCGCTAACGCATTTTACGGTTGCTCCTGCTTGAGGCTGGTCGAATTTGAAAATTGTAGCGGTTGGTCGGTTACCTCCGACGAATCTAAAACTACAATTTTTGAAAACCAACTTGCCGACGGTTATAATGCAACTATACTTCTAACGGTAGAACATGTAACAAACCGTTGGGAATGTAATTAATTAAATTTTATAAAACACCCGACAAAGCTTTAATTGCCTTGTCGGGTGTTTTAATTTTACTTTAAATTTTCATTGATATAGTTAAAATAATTTTTAACGTTTACACAATTTCTATTTTTCTTATACCAATTATATGCACGGCTCAACCCTTCGTTTAGCGGTAAAAGCTTCGGCATAAGTTCATTCTGTGCAGATACGTCTAAAACGTAGCCGTAATTGTAAAATGGGAAGTAACACCTCTGTTCCCGCCCGTCCGTAACGTATTTTACAGTAAAATTTTTACCTACAGCATTGTAACAAGCTTCCACCCACTCGTTTACAGTAATCGGTGCATTACCAACGTTAAACACTTTTTGTTTCGGCTTTTTATCAAGTATAATTTCAATAAAGCGGCATAAATCTTCAACGTGAAAAAACTGTAACGGCATTGTGCCGTCGTTGGGGATATAGAACAATTCACTCCGTTCCGCGCAGTCGAAAACGAAAGCTTCTCTGTAAACGTTGTTATATTCTCCGTAAAGATACGGCGGCCTTATTATATACGCGTCAGGAATACGCTTAATCGCCGCATTTTCCGCAGCTATTTTATTTGTACCGTACGTACCCCAAAAGTAGTTGGCACCAACCTTATCACTCTCTTTAAAAGGTAATTTTGTGGTTTCGGGATAAACCGCGCTTGAGCTTATTAATACGTAATTGTCAAAGCGGTCAAGCTCGTCAAGCAAATTATTTACGTCCTGCGCTGTATACGCTGTAACGTCGACAACTGCATCAAAATGCAAATGTTTTAATTTACCGCAAATATTTGTGCGGTCGCACTCTATTAATTTAACATTTGGTAGTTGTGTTCTTGTATTTCGATTTAAAACATAAACTTTATGTCCGCGGTTTGAAAAATATTCCGCAACGTATTTACTTACAAATACAGTACCGCCTGTAACCAAAATTTTCATACTAACTACCTATAAAACATTTAAAAAACGGGAGAAATTTTATAAAATTTCTCCCGTTTTTATGGTGCACTCGACAGGAGTTGAACCTGCATGGGGTTAACCACAAGATCCTTAGTCTTGCGCGTCTGCCAATTCCGCCACGAGTGCGCTTATTAAAGCATAGTAATTTTATATTATTTTATAAATATTGTCAAGCCAAAAAACGGCTTAATTTTTTAAATTTTTTAATATTTGAAAAGTATCAACGCGCAATTTATCAATAGAACCATTATTATGCAAGACATAGTAGTTTGTAAAGTCGTAATTATCGTAATCAATTTGATTAGAAATACGCTTTTCCACCGCCGAAACATCAATATTATCTCTTACGGCAACAGAATTAATTCGCGCGGCTGTATCACGCAAAACGACTATAACTTTATCAAAAAGCTTTTCGTATCCGCCCTCAAATAAAAGCGGAACTTCACAAAAATTGATACCATCCCCTTGCATTTTTGAAAGCGCTGTTTGCATTATAACAGGATGAGTTAAATAGTTTAATTTTTTAAGCTTTTCCGCATCATTGAAAACAATTTTCGACAGCTTTTTCCTGTCAAGCACACCGTCTAAAACACAAGCGAATTCAGCCGATAACACTTTTAAAAAGTTTTTATCTTGCAAAAGATTTTTATATATCTCGTCGCAGGAAACAACGTTATAACCCTGCTCTGCTATAATACTTGCAACTACGCTTTTACCGCTGCCTATGCCGCCCGTTATGGCTACCTTTAAATTATTTTGCATCGTACCAATTTTTACCCTTATGAACGTCAACAGTGAGAGGAACTTTCAACTC
>JAIDRX010000048.1 GCA_029061495.1 Clostridia bacterium | reverse complement strand
AAGGGGCAGATACCGTAGGTTTTAACCGTTATAAAGTTGTTTGTCAAAACCGCGGAAAGAACTATCGCTATTAACGTTGCCATAATTTA
Source organism: Clostridia bacterium (assembly GCA_029061495.1). GTDB lineage: Bacteria > Bacillota > Clostridia > Christensenellales > Borkfalkiaceae > Coproplasma. Next base: position 7,925 of record JAIDRX010000048.1, on the reverse strand, counting down.
CGCGCCCTCCTTTAAAAGATTTTCACGCGCAAGCTTGTTTGCTTTAACGCGTCTTGCACGCTCGAAGCAGTCTATAACGTACACGAACACTGCAATGCAGATACCGTATACGAGGAACGCGCCCGCGGGCTTTGCAAGCATACCGATTTTGAACTCCATAATCTGTAAGCCGAAGAGCGAACCTTTGCCGAGGAACTCGCAGATAATACCCATCAAGGTAAGAGCAACGGTAAATCCTAAACCGTTTGCAATTCCGTCAACCGCCGCCTGAGGCACGGTGTTTTTGTTTGCGAAAGCTTCCGCGCGGCCGAGTATAATACAGTTAACAACTATCAGGGCTAAGAAGCCGCCTAAGCTGTCGTACAAATCGGGTAAGAACTTTTCAAGCAACATTCTCGCAAAGGTTACAAGCGTCGCTATAATTACGATATAGCAGGGTATGCGCACGGCGTTGGGAATAACCTTCCTCAAAGCCGAAATCAAGATGTTGCTGAGGGTTAAGACAACGAGAACGGTAAGTCCCATGCCGGCCGCGCTCATTGCGGACGAAATAAGTCCGAGAGTGGGGCAGGTACCCAAAACGAGCATAAACGTGGGGTTCTGGAAAATAAGTCCGTCTAAGGTTATCTTTTTATATCTTGAAAGAGTCTGCTTATTCATTATTCTCACCTCCCGCAAGAATGCCCGAGTTTACAAAGTATTTAAGAGCACCGTTTACCGCGTTGTTTATCGCTGCCGACGACATTGACGCACCAGAGGTAACGTATCCGTCGCCTGCCGTAAACTCGAATCCGTTGTTGTACTCGCCCTTGTATTTGTCAAGGTGGTTTATGTCGCCTATATAGGACTGGCTTACGTTGTCGGTAATGCTTACGTTGTATACGGTAAGCTTATTGTTTTCGCCTACAGCAACGATTGTCATACAGGTTACCGTACCGTCGCTGTATCCGCCCGTACCCGTGGAGGTCAAAACGTAGTGGGTAACTTCGTTTTCGTCCTCGGTGAAGGTTATTTTGTAAATATCGTTAACCGTCGCGTTGTCCTGTTTTACGGGGCTTTCAATAAGACTTGTTACCGTTTCATCCTCGGCGGTAATTTCCTTGTCGTCCGCACCGTAGACTTTAATTTCTTTATCTCCGTAAATCTTTGCAAGCGAGTTTAAAAGCTTTGTGCCCGCCGTCGTAACGTTGCCGAGCCACTTTCCGTTTACGTAGTCTATAGCCGCGTTTACCGCGTTACAAATTGCGTTTGCCGACATCGTTGCGCCCGTTCTGATCATTCCGTCGTACGCGTCGAAGTACTCGCCGTTGTAATTTTTAAAGCTCGAGAGGAAGGCGTCGCTTATGTTTCCGATATATGACTGACCTTTGTTAGAGTCGATTACGACTTTGTCTATGCCGTTGATTTGTCCGCCCTGAACGTTTACCACTATCCAGCAGGTAACCGTACCGTTATCGAATCCGCCTTTACCGGTAGCTTTTATAAGGAAGTTACCGTCGTCTTTAACCTTGTAGGCTTCGTCAATGGTCGCCTTGTCGTTGTAGTTTTCAACCGCAACCGCTTCGGTCGTAACGGACTTGCCGTAAATTTTATTGATCGCACGCTGGAATCTTTCCTCGTCGGTAACTTTAAGCCAGCCGTTCATTACGGTAAGGAAGACGCCGCAGATGAGGAGGATACATAAAAGAGTTATAATGCACTTGAATGCATTGCTCTTAAAAAACTGTTTAGCAGTCATTTATTTGTCCTCCTTTTCGGGAGTCGCCGCCGCGGTAGTATCAACTATCATATTCTCGGCAGCTTCTACAACCTTTTCATGGAGAGATTTTTTCTCTTTTTTAACCTTTTTAAGCTTTTTGTAGCCGAAAGGCTTTCTTATAATGTACTTGTCGATAAGGGGAACGAAGAGGTTCATTAAAAGGATAACAAACGAGGTTACTTCTATTCCCGTAAAGTATCTGAGTATCGCAACCAGAAGTCCCGCGGCAATGTAGTAAACTAATTGACCGTAAACGCCTTTGGGCGAGGTTACGTAGTCGGGGAACATAAACACTATGCCGAACAGCACGCCGCCCGAGAATACGTGGGGGAGGAAAAGCTCCATATCGAAGATGTAGCTGCCCGTGTTCATGTAGTCGAAGCCCGATAAAAATACCGCTGTAAATCCGAACACTGCGATAAAGAGGAGGGGCTGCCACCATTTAATTACCTGCCTTGCCGCAAGGTAGATATATCCGACTAAAATTGCAAGCTTGCACGTTTCGCCGATGCAGCCCGCCATACCCGTTCCGAGGAACAAGTCCAGAACGTCTATCTGCGATACGGGGTTGCCGTCGCCCGATAAAAGACCGGAAAGGTTTGTCGAGCCCGTGAAAACTCCGCTCGTGAAGTTTAACGCCGCGAAGTTGGGAGCTGTGAAAGCCGCAACCGAGACAAAGCTGAGCGCCATAAACACGCGCGCCGCCGCCGCGGGGTTTACGAGGTTTTTGCCTGTGCCGCCGAAAAGCATTTTAACTAACGCTATCGCGAAAATGCTTCCGATAAGCACCTCGTACCATTTAACGGAGGAGGGAAGTATCAAAGCGAGAATAAGTCCCGTAACCACCGAGGTTAAATCGAACTGTTTAAGCCACCTTACGCAAACCTTGCCCGCGTCCTTGCACTTTTTTGCAAATCCTTTGTTTGCGATAAAGAAGTATACGAACTCCGTCGCAACGCAGGCAAGAACCGCAACAAGCTCTAAAACGAACGCCTGCCAGCCGAAGTAAACTATACCGCAGATAGCGCAGGGGAGAAGCGCGATAACCACGTCAAGCATAATGCCGCGCGTGGTGCGCCTCGATTTAACGTGAGGAGGCGTGGAAACTACAACCGTATTATCCATATCATTTCTCCTTCTTTTCACGAAGGGCAGCCTTCGTCTTTCTTATAGCCTGAATTAAGGGGCGTTTTGCGGGGCAGATATATTCGCACGCGCCGCACTCTATGCATGCAAGCGTCTGACCGTATTTCGCCGCCGACTCGAAGTCGCCCGCCGCCGAGTAGAACGCAGTGTTCATAGGCATAAGGTGCATGGGGCAAACGTCCGCGCACTTGCCGCAGTTGAGGCAGGGGGTGGGCTCTTCCGCAGCCGCTTCCTTTTCGGAAAGCAACAAAATAGCGGAAGTAGTTTTATGTGTGTAAGCGTTTAAAGATGCAAGCGCAACGCCCGTCATAGGTCCGCCCTGAATAACCTTTTTGGGCTTTATTGCAACCTCTATCGTTTGAGGTGCGCCTTCCTCTTTCGATTTATTGGGCTTAACCTCAACCGCCTCGCCGCCGCAGAAGTCAACTATATTCTGATAGGGGGTACCAACCTTAACCCAAAGGTTTTTAGGCTCTTTAACTGCCTTGCCCGAAACGGTTATCGCCCTCTCGTACAGTGGCTTGCCAAGCTCTACCGCCTCGTAAACGGCGTAGCAGGTTGCAACGTTCTGAACGATTACGCCTACGTCCGCGGGGAGCTTGCCTATACCGACCTTTCTACCGGTCGTTACGTATATAATCTGTTTTTCGCCGCCCATAGGGTACTGTTTCGCAAGTTTGACGGGTTGAATATCGTCGTACTTCTCAAAGACCTCTATGCAGTCGGGCTTGTTCTTTTCAATGCCGATTATAATTTTTTCAACGCCCAAAGCCTTTGCCAAGTACCGCGCGCCCTGCGCAATTCCGTCGGCTTTTTCAAGCATAAGCCTGTGGTCGCAGGTGAGGTAGGGCTCGCACTCGGCTCCGTTTATAATAAGCACGTCCACGGGCTTTTCGGGTGCAACCTTTACGGCAGTGGGGAATCCCGCGCCGCCGAGGCCGACTATGCCCGCGTCTTTTATTCTTGCCTTAATCTCGTCCGGCGAAGGGTCTTTAAGGGGAGGAAGATAGCTCTTTTCACCTTTGCCGTCAGCCTTGATGAAAATGAACTTTTCATCCGCGCCGCCCGTTCCCTGCAAATCCTTAATTTCCGTAACCGTGCCGCTTACGCTTGCGAACACGTCGGAGGAAACGGGACCCTCGGCCTTTGCAATAACTTCGCCCTCTTTAACCGTTTTGCCGACTTCAACGCAGACCGCCGCGGGCTTTCCCAGCGACTGCGAGGTTGAAATTGCTACGGTTTCGGGTTCGGGCAATACTTCAAGGGCAGCGGATGAGGCAAGCTTTTTCATGCCGTGCGGATGAACGCCGCCGAAGTAGTATTTTCCTTTTACTGCTTTCACAAAAACCTCCAATAAAATTTAATACGTTATATACACTTTTCTGTTGAAAAGATAGTAACCTTTATTTTTTCTCTTTTTTGTATATCGCCTTTTCGAATACGCTTTGCGGCACTTTTTTGAATATCAGCATTATAACTCCGCCGACTATCGCACCGGAAACCACGCCCAGAAGTATAAGGTATGGCAGGTACGCAAAATATGCCGTTGTATCGTATAAGAGAACGAAAACAATGCACTGCGTAATATTGTGCGCAACCGCCGCGCATATGCTTATCGACATTATCGAAATTCTAGGATATACGAGATAGAACAACAGGGCTGAAACACCCATTGAAACCACGCCGCCCGTAAAGCTGTATAAAAGGGCTGAAAGGTTGCCCGCGTACACCGCGCCGAGCGCAGTCCTTACGGCTACGACGATAAACGCTTCCCAAGGGGAGTACATGATAAGCGCCGCAAACGAAAAGATATTTGCAAGCCCCATTTTCGCCCCCGGTATAAAGATGGGCGGAAACTGGCTTTCGATTATAAAAGTTATCAAACTGAGCGCGGTAAAAATTGCGAGAGTCGCTATTTTTTTAGCCGCCGATTTTCCGCTTTTCATTCGCGCACCGTATCGCTACATATTTCATTCATTATACTACAAATTATATAATTAGTAAACAGGATATCGAAAGATTTTTTGATATTTAAGGTAAAAAATTTATATTTTTCTTTTGCGGCTTGCCTTGACATTAAAGGCGGTTAATATTATAATTATTGACGGATTATAAAAACTAAATAAGGAGAAAAATTTATGGATTTGAAATATACGCGCAAAAACGTCTATAAAGAGGCGGACGGCGCCGAGCTTGAAAAAATTTACGGCTTTGCCGAAGAGTACAAAAAATTTCTCGATAATTCAAAAACCGAGCGCGACGCGTCCAAAGAGGCGCAGAAGCTTGCCGAGACTAACGGCTTTAAGCCCTTCAGCTTTTCAGAAAAGTTGAAGGCGGGCGACAAGCGCTACTTTGTAAACCGCGGTAAAAATTTATTCCTTATAAGGGTAGGCAAGGAGGACGTCGCAAAGGACGGTATCCGCATTATGGTTGCCCACGTCGATTCGCCCCGTCTCGACTTAAAACCCAACCCCATGTACGAGGACTCGGGTCTGTGCTATCTCAAAACTCACTATTACGGCGGAATTAAAAAATACCAGTGGACGGCAATTCCCCTTGCGCTTCACGGCGTGGTAATGCTTCCCGGCGGCAAAAAGAAAGAAATTTGCGTCGGCGAAGAGGACAGCGACCCTATTTTCTATATCACCGACCTTTTGCCCCATCTTTCGCAGGAGCAGAACCAGAAGACTCTTGCAAAGGCAATAGAGGGTGAAAACCTTAACGCGGTCATAGGCGGACTTCCCGCAGTGGGCGGCGACGAAGAGGACAAAGAGTGCGTTAAAACCGCAGTTTTAAACCTTTTAAATAAAAAGTACGGTATAACCGAAGTTGACTTCCAGTGTTCGGAGCTTTGCTTCGTACCCGCGGGCAGAGCGCGCGACGTGGGCTTTGACGGAGCTTTGATTTCCGCTTACGGCCACGATGACAAGGTATGCGCTTATCCCGAAATGCGCGCCGTGTTCGACTGCGACTCGCCCCACACCGTAATGGCTGTATTTGCCGACAAAGAGGAAGTGGGCAGCGACGGAACTACGGGTATGCAGAGCAGGGTTATCTGCGACGTTATCGACACTATCGCAAATTCCTTCAACGCCAACCCCATTGAAGTGAGATACAACTCTAAGTGCATTTCCGCGGACGTTACCGCAGGCTACGACCCTACTTTCAGCGCAGCCTTCGAAAAGCGCAACACGACCTTTATCTCGTGCGGCGCGGCGGTTTCAAAATATACGGGCGCAAGAGGCAAGTCGTCCAGCAACGACGCCCACGCAGAGTATATGGGCTTTATCCGCGATATTTTCGACGCTAACGGAGTATACTGGCAGACGGGCGAGCTCGGTATGATAGATTTAGGCGGAGGCGGCACCGTTGCAATGTATATTGCAAACCTCGGTATAGATACGGTTGACGTGGGTGTTCCCGTGCTTTCTATGCACGCCCCTTACGAGCTTATTTCAAAAGCCGACGTTTACTCACTGTACAAAGCCTGCCTTGCATTCTGCAAATAATTTTTAAAAAGAATACGCCCTGCGCTTATCAAGCGCGGGGCGTTAGTTTTTAGTTTATATTTTATGAACCCCCAAGCATTTCATTCAAAGTTTTTGTAAAATATATTCAGAAGGTAAGCAATGAAGATAAATGTTTTTGGTATAAGGGTTAAACAAGAGCTTAATGCGCAAGGCAAAACGCAAAATGATTTATGTATGCATTTGAATGTGTGCAAGTCAACCGTATCTCAATGGATTAACGGAATTTATGAGCCGTCCTTAGTTAGGTTCATAGAAATTGCAAAATTTCTTGAAGTTTCTACCGACTACTTACTCGGACTTGAAGATTAAAAACGCCCCGCGCATTTTAGCGCGGGGCGTTTTTAATTATTTTCTCGGTATAAAGCTGTATACGTTTTTCATTTTTTCACGGACGAAAAGCGAGTACTTTTTGCAACCCGACTCAAATAAGACGTAAACTCTGTTGTTTACCGTACACATTCCCTCGGACATGGAGGGGAGAGAGTAGTCGTTGATAAGCATATCTTTATCGTTTAAATCTGCAAAAAACATGTTTGCGTCTTCATAATAATCAGCGTTGTTTTTGGTTATTCCGTCATATTTTAAAGTCGTTATTTCGTGGTATGCGTTTACTTTATTCCAGTTAAAGCTATAAATGTGCGAGTTTGCAAGGCTGTAGCTTTGCGAGAGGAGAAGTGTTCCGTTCGATGCGCCGTTGGTCGTTCTGCCGGAGAACGCCGCGCCCTGAATTTTTTCCGGTATGGAAATAACATTCTGAATTTTCGGAACGTATTTATTTAATTTATCGCCGCTTAAAAGCGTCAAGCCGTAATCGCCCGAATTGGTTACGTTGTACTCGTACATATAGGCGTGGTTTTCGTATCCGTTTTTAGTGGTTGCGCGGTGGTGCGCCTTGTCGTACGTTCCCTTGCGGTAAAATTCGCCTATATAAAGTCTGCCCGTTTTTGAAGATTTAGTTGCGAAGTAGTAGCAGAAGTCCGCGCCGCAGTTCGCCGCAAACGATGCGGTAAACTGAATAGAGCCGCTCTCTTTTGCGCGGGTTACAATATCCTGCGTAACTGTGGTATCGCCCGTGTTTTTGGTAACGTACACGTTATCCTCGCCCGTAACCCAAAGGTAGTCGCCGTTTGTGGCAAGTCCGCCGCAGTGTCCCTTGTAGTCGCTTCCGTCAACGTTTTTCATCGTAACGTAGCCGATATAGCCGCTGTCAGCGCCCGTAACGTATATGCGAGAGGCGGAGCCGTTTTTCATATACGCGCTTGTAAAAAAGTACTGCTCGGTTGCGTTGTCGATTTTCACCTCGCAGTTGCCCATGCCCTGCGGCACCGCACCGTCCTTAAGTCCTTCGATTGAAAACTCTTTTCTGAAATTGTTGTTCAAGTCCGCGTACCTGTCGCCCCAGAACCATATCGTCAAAAATATGAAAATCGCGGCAAAGAACGATAAAACGCAAGTTAGCGCAATAAAAAGTTTTTTATGCTTCATAAATT
>JAIDRX010000047.1 GCA_029061495.1 Clostridia bacterium | reverse complement strand
CTTCGTCGTAGAACACCGCATATTGTCCTTCGGTTACGGCGCGCTGAGGCTCGTTAAATTCCACGAGCGCACCGCCGTCTTTAAGAGTTACGCGCACTTTCTGCTCGGACTGGCGGTAGCGGAATTTTGCCGTGCAGTCAAAGGATATATCGGGCTTAAAGCCTATCCAGTTCAGTCCCGAAACCCGGCACGCCTTCGAGTACAGCGGGCTTTCGTCGCCGTGGGAGACGTAGAGGATATTGTTTTGTAAATCCTTTTTTACGACGAACCACCTGCCTTCTTCGCCCGCCCGTCCGCCGAGGTCAAGCCCCTTGCGCTGGCCTATCGTGTAGTACATAAGCCCGATATGCTCGCCGACCTTTTCGCCGTCGAGGGTAAGAATTTTTCCGCTCTGTGCGGGCAGATAGTTCTGTAAAAACTTTCTGAAATTGCGCTCGCCGATAAAGCATATCCCCGTGGAATCCTTCTTCGAAGCGGTTGCAAGACCGTTTTCTTCGGCAAGCTTTCTCACTTCCGTCTTGGGCATATCCGCGAGCGGAAACAGCACGTTTGCAAGCTGTTCCTCGCGCACCTGATTTAAAAAGTAGGTCTGGTCCTTGCCCGCGTCCGCGGACTTTAAAAGGCGGTGTCTGCCGTCCGAGTGTTCTATCTTGCAGTAGTGCCCCGTCGCAACGAAGTCCGCGCCTAAACTCTGCGCATAGTCGCGGAAGGGACCGAACTTAATTTCGCGGTTGCACAAAACGTCGGGGTTGGGAGTTCTGCCCGCCTTATATTCCGCAAGGAAATATGAAAAGACGCGCTCCTCGTACTGCTTTGCAAAGTTTACGCTGTAGTAGGGGATATCCAGCGCCGAACACACGCGCTGAACGTCGGCGTAGTCGGCTTCGGCACTGCACGCGCCGCGAGCGTCTTCCTCTTCCCAGTTGAGCATATACAGCCCTATTACGTTGTAGCCCTGCCGTTTTAAAATGAGCGCAGCCGCGGACGAATCCACGCCGCCGCTCATTCCCACGACAACCGTTTTCGACATATTTACACCTGCAATTAATTTTAAAATAATTATATCACGGCATATTAAGATTTGCAATTAATTTGTTTTGTGGTATAATACCGCTATGGATTTGCCGCAGGACGATTTTATTTTATTGTCATTTATTAATACCAAACTGCGCGACGAGTACTCCTCGCTTGACGAGCTTTGCGACAGCCTGGATATATCGAGCGAAACAATCTTGTCGCGGCTGGAAAATCTGGGTTACACCTACGACGAAGAGAAGAACGCCTTTGTCAGATAATATATGCACTGCAATAGCCTCCGTCGTACCGAAGCGCGCAGCGCTTACGCTACGTGCCGATTACAACTATATAAAATGCATCCGT
>JAIDRX010000046.1 GCA_029061495.1 Clostridia bacterium | reverse complement strand
AACAGCCTGTATATCAGCAGCCTCAGCCTCAGTACATTCCTATGCCTCAACCTCAACCCCAGCCTCAGTACATTCCTATGCCCATGCCTCAGCCTCAACCCCAGTTTAGTATGCCTCAGCAGAGCAGCGGCGGAAGCAGCAGCTTAGAGCATATGTTAATGGAAATGAAGGCGCAGCAGGCAATAAGCGAAGCTAAGAACGAAGCGCAGTTCAGAATAATGAGCGCTGAGAACAAGGCGGCGCAGGAAGTAGCCGAAGCGAAAGCACAGGCACGTAATAACGGCAACCAGATGCCTCAGTATCCTCCTATGATGGGCATGGGTATGAACCCGATGATGGGAATGGGCATGGGTATGGCTCCTATGATGGGCTATCCTCAGCCTCAACCCCAGGCACAACAGCAGGGTAACGGTAACTCGCCCGTAATCCTTACGATAGGACCTAACGGCGAAGTAAAGCAGGTATCGCCTCAGGCGCCCGCACCTGTAGTACAGCAGCCTCAGGTACAGCCTATCCTTATAAATCTTACCCAGCAGCCTGCGGCACAGCAGTTACCTGCCCCCGCACAGCCTGCAGCTCAGGAGCCCGCAACGCAGGAGCCCGCACAGCCTGTACAGGCGGCGGCACAGCCCCTGTCGGCGCAGTATCCTCCGGGAGCAGTGGTAACGACGACTACGACGGTAGACACGACGAAGTCCGCTTCAACGGACGCGCCTGAAATCCGCCGCCGCAGGAACGAGGAGAACGACGTGTTCGACATTGACGGCTTCTACGACAAGTACGAAGGCAACAACTAAATTTTAATGTAACGCTTACGCCCCGACGCTTTTCGCGTCGGGGCGTAATTTGTTAGCAATGTTATGCGTTTTTGATATAATATATATTCTAAATTATTATTTTACTTTATATAAGCTTTATATTATAATAGTAAAAACGATGGAGGAAAGTTATGAATATCTGGCATGACGTTGACGAAAAGAGAATAACCGAAAACAAGTTTGAAGCTTTAATAGAGATACCCAAGGGCAGTAAAGCCAAGTACGAGCTTGACAAAGAGACGGGGCTTTTGCGGTTGGACCGCGTACTTTATACTTCAACCGTCTATCCGTCCAATTACGGGTTTATTCCGCGCACGCTTGCCGACGACGGAGACCCTCTCGACGTGCTTGTTTTGTGCAACGAGGCGATTTTCCCTATGACGCTGGTAACATGTCTGCCTATCGGTGTAATCAAGATGGTTGACGGAGGCGAGCTTGACGAAAAGATTATAGCCGTCCCTTTGACCGACCCCAATTACAAGCATTATTACGATATTAAGGAGTTGCCTAAGCACATTTTTGACGAGATGATGCACTTTTTTGAAGTGTATAAAATGTTAGAGCATAAAACGACGACCGTAAAGGAAATCTGTCACAAATACGATGCTATTGAAATTATAAGAAAGTGCTTGGATAAGTACAACCAAACTTACGGAAAGAAATAATATCAGTGCGCCCGCGCTTAAATAAGCGCGGGCGGTAATTTAATTTTTAAGCTCATTAATATCGCTTTTGAAAACTCGCGCGAGGCGTTCGTCTGCGGGTGGTGGAAGTCGGTTATCATCCGTATATACCTTTTTGGCATTTCCTTTTCAAGCGGTATGCGGAAAACCTCGCCGCGGCTTATCGCATCTTCCGCCATACCCTGCGGAACGAACCCCAGCCCGAAGTTGTGGCTTATCATAGGTATCAGCAAATCGGCGCTATCTGCTTCGATATCGGGGGTTACGGATATTTCGTTTGCGGCAAAAAAGTCGTCTATAAACTGCCTTAATTGCAGGCTGTGCCGCAAGGAAACGAAGGGGTGATTTTTTAAATCGTCCAGTTTCAGCGTTTTGTTTTTAAGCTGTGCAAAGTTGTTGCCCGCAATTAAAATGTCGTTGAAGTCTTTAACGTTTACTGTGTTAAGAGTTTTCGACGTGTTGCACGGCGTCGATACGAAGGCAACGTCAACAATTCCGTTTTTAAGTTTTTCAATCGTGGCGTTGTTAGAGCCCGTGTTTATCTTAAATTTAACATTAGGGTGCTTTAAGTGGAAATCGTCCAGGACGTCGAATAGGAAACTGTGCAGGGCGGTAACAGTTGTTCCGATATAAATAGTTCCGCTTTCGGCGTTGATGGACTGGTTGATTTCTTCCTCGCCCTTTAAAATCTGGCTGTGCGCAATGCGGACGTAGTCGAAAAGCGTCTGCCCCTCGTGCGTGAACTCTACGCCGTTTTTTGTTCTGACGAAAAGCCTGCAACCAAGCTCGGTTTCTAAATTTTGTATCGCGCGCGTTACGGCGGGCTGGCTTGAGTACAGCTCTACCGCCGCGCGCGTGATGTTTTTATGCTTTCCTACATAGTAAAATATTTTGTAATACTCGTAATTCATTTGCGTATTTCCTCAATATATATATGCGTTTAAGTTATGATATCTATATAATATTATTATTTTACATTATAATAAAGTAGATGTATAATGTAAAGAAAAAGTGAAAGAAATTTTTAAAAAAAGTTAACAAATAACACTTTTTAAGGAGGCTAATATGAATTACAAAGAAGTATCGTTAAAGAAGCACGGCGAATGGAAGGGCAAAATCGAAACGGTTTGCCGCGTTCCCGTAGACAGCAGGGAGGCGCTTTCAATCGCTTATACGCCTGGCGTTGCCGAACCCTGCATGGCAATCCACGCGGATAAGGAAAAGAGTTTCGAGCTTACCCGACGCTGGAACACAGTTCCCGTCATAACCGACGGTACCGCGGTTTTGGGCTTAGGCGATATCGGTCCCGAAGCTGGCATGCCTGTTATGGAAGGCAAGTGCGCACTTTTCAAGGCGTACGGCAATGTTGACGCGTATCCCCTTTGCATAGGCTCGAAG
>JAIDRX010000045.1:1913-16803 GCA_029061495.1 Clostridia bacterium | reverse complement strand
TTTGCGGAGGCTTGTTGGCAAAACAGTTCAACAGGTTTATGAAGCCGTTAGGTGAAAAGATATTCGGACATAAATAGCAAGTTAGCGCGCACGCGGTTTTCGCGGGTGCGCTTTTTATGAAAAAGTTAATTTTTAGCACCGCCTGTTATAATATATAAATTTTGGTAATGCAAAATTTAAGCGTTAAAAAATTTGCGTTTTACAATTTCCGTTACTATAATATAAGCCGTATGAAAGGTAGCAAAACCGTAAACTTAACAAGCGGCAACGTATGGAAAGTTCTTTTATTATACTCACTGCCGCTGTTCGGAAGCGCAATGGTCCAACAGGTGTATTCGCTTGTGGACCTTTTAGTCGTTGGCAACTTTGCCGCGGAGGGTGCGCTTTCGGTCGACGCCGTCGGCAACGCTACGGTAATAATAAATATTTTGTTATCCTTCGCCCTCGGAGCAAACGGCGGCTGTTCTGTAATAGTCGCAAAACACTTCGGTGAAAAGGACAACAAAAAGGTAAGAGAGACGGTTACTACCGCGGCAATATCCTTTTCGGTCTTGTGCGCCGTAATAATGACGGTGGGCTTCGGCTTCGGTAACCTTTCTTTGAAGGCGTTAAGCGTACACGGCTCGTACTTTGACGACTGCTTAAGTTACCTTTACATATATATAGGCTCGCTGCCGTTCGTGTTTATGTACAACCTCGGCTGCGGAATCTGTTCCGCTCTCGGCGACAGTAAAACGCCCTTCATATTCCTTGTAATATCCTCGGCGCTGAACGTCGGGCTTGACTTTGCCTTCGTGTGCGGTCTTCATTTAGACGTTGCGGGTGCGGCTTGGGCAACCTTTATTTCACAGGCAATTTCCTGCGGACTTACGGCAATAGTCCTCGTTAAAAAGCTTAAATCAATTCGCCCCGAGGAAAAGCCAAAGCTTTTCGACAAATATATTTTAAAAGATTTAACCGTAACTTCCATACCTATAATTTTACAGCAAAGCTTTGTTTCCGTAGGCAACTTCTTCGTAAGCAGGCGCATTAACGACATCGGCGAGGACGCAACCACGGGCTTTACTACGGCGTTCAAGCTTTTGTGTATGGCGAATATGGGCGTAGGCGCAATGACCAACGGACTTGCAAACTTTGCTTCGCAGAATAAAGCGGCGGGGGAGTACGGCAGAATTAAAAAGGGCTTCTGGGCGGTGCTCGTCTACGCGCTGACGACAAGTTTAATATTTTTAACGCTGTTCGTATCCATGCCCGAGCCGTTTACAAAGCTGTTTATCCAAAAGGATAAACTCACGCCCGATGCAATGCGCTACTCGGTACAGTTTATGACGATAGTGTCGTGCTTCCTGCCCGTCGTGTGCGTAAAGATAGTTGCGGACGGCGCGGTGCGCGGTTGCGGAGGCAACCTCGGCTTCACGATAAGCACTTTCACAGACCTTATTTCAAGAGTAATTTTAGTTTACGTTTTAACGGACGTCGGCATGGGCTTTTCAGGCGTGTGCTGGGCGTGGGCGATAGGCTGGAGCATAAGCATTTTTATAGCCGTAACCTTCTGGCTTATAAAGGTGAAAAAGTTCCCCAAACCGACGGCGCAGGTTGAACCTTTAGAGGCTGAAGCCGAAGCCGCAGTTACAGAGGACGAAACAAGCGAATAATAGTGCGGCGGCTTGCAACCAAGCCGCCGTTCATTGTGTATTACGGTTGCTTGACAAAACCGCCGCCGTTGTGTTACTATAAATTGCGACGGTAAGCTATGAAAAATTTCAGCAAGTATACAAAACAATACTTTCTGCCTAAAGAAAGGTGCATGGACTGGGCTGAGCGAGACGTGGTCGAAAGAGCGCCCGTGTGGTGCTCGGTAGATTTGCGCGACGGAAACCAAAGCCTTATCGAGCCCATGTCCGAGGACACCAAGGTCGAGTTTTTTAAATTTCTTACCGAGCTCGGATTTAAAGAGATAGAGGTGGGCTTCCCCGCGGCTTCGGACACGGAGTACAACTTTCTGCGTAGGCTTATCGACGAAAATCTTATTCCCGACGACGTAACAATTCAGGTTTTAACGCAGGCGCGCGAGCATATAATCAAAAAAACATTCAAGGCGCTTCGCGGCGCTAAAAACGTAATAGTCCACGTTTACAATTCAACCTCGGTCGCCCAGCGCGAGCAGGTATTCAAAAAGGACAAAGAGGAAATAAAGAAAATAGCCGTCGACGGCGCGCGCCTTCTAAAAAAGCTTGCCGGGGAGGAAGGGGTCAACTACCGCTTCGAGTACTCGCCCGAGTCATTCACGGGTACCGAACCCGAGTACGCTTTGGAGGTCTGCAACGCGGTCCTCGATATTTGGCAGCCTACTGCGGAAAGGAAGGCAATAATAAATTTGCCCGCCACGGTTGAAAACGCGCTTCCCCACGTTTACGCACAGCAGGTAGAGTATATCTGCAAAAACATAAATTACAGACAAAACGTAGTAATATCTTTGCACCCACACAACGACAGGGGTTGCGGAGTCGCCGCCGCCGAAACGGGACTTTTGGCAGGCGCAGACAGAATAGAGGGCACGCTTTTCGGCAACGGCGAGCGCACGGGCAACGCGGATATTTTAACCGTTGCAATGAACCTCTTTTCGCAGGGCGTTGACCCCGAGCTTGATTTTTCCAATATGCCGTACGTTTGCTCGCTGTACAAATCGTTTACGGATATGCCAGTAAGTCCCAGACAGCCCTACGCAGGCGAGCTTGTGTTCGCGGCGTTTTCGGGCTCGCACCAGGACGCTATCGCAAAGGGTATGGACTGGCGCAAGGCTAAAAAGCTTGACAAATGGACCGTACCGTACCTTCCCATAGACCCCGCTGACGTCGGCAGAGAGTACGACAGCGACGTTATCCGCATCAACTCGCAGTCGGGCAAGGGCGGGGTAGGCTACGTTTTAAAGTCCGTTTACGGCATAGATTTGCCCCACAGGATGAAGGAGGAAATGGGCTACAAAGCCAAAGCCGTTTCCGACAAGCTTCATAAAGAACTGCACGCAGACGAGCTGTATAAAATATTTGAGGAAAATTTCGTCAACTGCCGCAAGGCTTTCGATATAATGGAATGCCACTTTAAACAGGTAGACGGAATACAGGCTGAAGTAACTATCAAGAGCGGCAAAAATAAAAGCGTTGTTTGCGCGCACGGCAACGGCAGACTTGACGCAGTTTCGAACGCAATTAAAAATCACTTTAAAATAGATTACACCTTAACGGGTTACGAACAGCACGCGCTTTCGCAAACCTCGCGCTCGAAGGCAATTTCGTACGTCGGCGCGGAGGACAGCGAGGGAAAAATTTTCTGGGGCGCGGGTATCGACGACGATATTTTAACCAGTTCGTACAAAGCGCTCGTTTCGGCGGTAAATAATTTAATGAATAAATAAAAGGACAAAATTATGCATCCCGATCCTATTTTTTACATTTTCGGCAAAGGCGTTTACCTTTACGGTATCTGCATGGCGTTAGGGCTTATAGCCTGCTTCGCTTTCCTTGTCGTTACGATGAAACTTAAAAAGTTCAACGAGGCTTCGTCCGACACCATTTTATTAATCGGCGTATTCGGCACGGGCTTCGGCATACTTTGCGCGGCGCTCTTTCAGGCGACTTACAACTACATCGATAACCCTGCCGAAGGCTTCAAGCTTAACAGCATGACCTTCCTCGGCGGACTTATCGGCGGAGTTGCAAGCTTTTTGGGCGTGTACTTCCTGTATATGTACGTCGTCCGTCCGCGCGTTAAGGTAAAGTTTTTAACCGCGCCCATGAACGCGACATTGACCGACGCTTTGCCGTTTATCCCCATAGCGATAACGATAGCGCACGCTTTCGGCAGGCTCGGCTGCTTTTTCGGCGGCTGCTGTTACGGAAGAGAGGCGGAGTGGGGCTTGCCCTGCGCGGATGCACCCGGTTTTTACGGTGTAAACGTTATCCCTACGCAGCTGTTCGAAATGTCGTTTTTGATACTTCTCGGCGTTGCAATGGCTGTGTTGTACTTCAAGTTTAAGTTTAACTACAACTTCGCCGTGTATATGATAGCTTACGCTATATGGCGCTTTATAATAGAGTACTTCCGCGCCGACTACCGCGGTTTGGAGGGCTTGGCTTTGACTCCCTCGCAGATCTGGAGTTTAGTGATGGTCGTACTCGGCGTTGGATATATATTCCTGCAGTATTACGTGCTGAAAAAGCATATGAAGCACCCCGAGCTTGACGGAGTAGAAGAGGAAAAGCCCTCTGAACAGCCCGAAACAAGCGAAAATTAAGTAAAAATCAATACAACCGCCCCCGCGCCTTTCGGCGCGGGGGCGGCTATTTTATGCCAAAATCGACCTTTGAGGGGCAAAATTTGCGCCAAAAAGATTAAGATACGCCGTCAACGTAAGGTTGATACACTATATATTGTGGTTGTAAAAATTGGCAACCACAATTTTAAAAAATTTGTCAAAAAAGTATTGTTTTTTAAAAAACCGTGTGTTATACTTACCGTACCACATTATTTTTACAACTTAATATCCGGCATTATACAGCTTTTGTTGCGCGAGTATACACAATTGGCATTGTGTATCTCTTTTAAACAATAATATATTGCTCGTGCAACATGTTGTAAAAATGGTGTGGTAACCTAAAGAGATATTCCTTTGCGGGTGTGTCTCTCAGGGGACACACTTTTTATATATATAATGTAATAGTGTACCTCTGGGCGGAAACCTAAAAAAGCGTGTTCTCTTTGGGAGAGCACGATTTTTTTTACCCTCTCAGCGAGGATAAGGAGGATACATTATGTCAAAACTGTTTAAAAAGGTGGCGCTTAGCGTACTGTGCGCAATACTTCTTGCCTGCACGGTTACGGTAGGCACGATTTTGGGCTTAAACAGCAGGGCAAACAAAATAGACGGACTTGCAGACGACAACGGCGGAAAGCACACCGCCGCGGATACCGTTACTATCACGCCCGATAACTTCGATAAGGAGTACGTTCTTGACGGCGCAAACTGTACCGACCAGGCTGCTATCTGGGCCGAGGCGATAAAGTATTCAAAAGACAACGGTAAAACCGTACGTTTAAATCTTAAAACGGACTGGACCGCTACGGGCAACAGCAGCGCAACCTCTTTCGGTACGGATACGGGTGCGGGTACGAGCTTTACGACTAACATTACAGGCAACAGTTTAACTTCGGGCAGCGGCTATGCGGGCAGTATACTCGTTCCTTCGGGCGCAAAAGTAATACTCAATTTAAACGGGCATACTATTGACCGCGGCACTCCCGCACATCAGGCTCTTTCTATCGGCGGCGCTATATACGTTATGGGCACGCTTGAAGTGCGCGACGACAGCTTCCAGTACGATACTAACGGTTACGACAAAGGCGTAATAAAAGGCGGTCAGTCGGGTTATGGCGGTGCGATAGGCGTAGCGGCAGGTGCAACCCTTACGGTAAACGGCGGTACGTTTACTCTCAATGCGGCAAGCGTAGCCGGCGGTGCAATATACTCTCATTCAAGTATGGCCAACATAACCGTCAACGGCGGCTACTTTATAAATAACGGAGCCGTAAAGTACGGCGGCGCAATTTTCACAAACGGCACGCTTACGGTTAATAACGGTACGTTTAAAGGTAACTATCAAAACAGTACTGTTTCAGAATCGGCTATGTCAACAGGCGGTAACGGTCTTTGCGGCGGCGGCGCATTATCATCATCTCCGTCGGGCACGATTAATATATACGGCGGACTTTTTGACGGGAACTATGCTAACTGTTTCGGCGGAGCAATCACCTGTTACGGCGACGGCACTAACAGCTCAACCCTCAACATAACGGGTGGTACTTTCACCAACAATGAAGCGTTAAGTACGGGCATGGGCAACGGTGCAGTTATATATTGCGACGGACCTACAACCGTAAATATCTCGGGCGGCGTCTTTAGCCACAACAAGGCGTACTTTACCGGCGGTGTTATCACAACTTACGGCTATTTAAACGGTAAATCAACTAACCTGACTATCAGCGGCGGTGAGTTTTTCAATAACCAGGCGTGCGCCGGTAGCGTCTATTTCTCATATGCGGGATATCTTAATATGTCCGGCGGCTATATGCACGACAATATAGCTTCTCTTGCCCCCATTAACAGTAGCTCTCGTTGGACTGGCGCGATTTTTTTGGACGGAACAAACAGTACGACGGCTAACGGATTTGCATCGGCTAAATTCTCAGGTGGTAAAATCGTAAACAACGTCGGCGGCGGTGTTTATACGTCCAAATCAACTGGGATTGAGTTGTGCGGTCCGCTTATCGTTCGGGATAACGCACAATATAACTTCTATTTAGTTAAGCAAAATTTTACAACTAATGCCATAGCTTCGGGAGATACGTATTTTTACGTAACCGACAAACTTATAAAAAACGGTCAGGCGGCTGATATAGGCGTTTCAATGGGCGCTGCCGGTGGTATTACCGATCAGATTCCCTCAGGTAAGACTGCTTTTGTAACGCAAAACTACGGTAACGTTTACCCTCTGACAACCAGCCCCCAAGCAACTTTTATATGTGAACCTTATGCAGGAACCTTCTTCATATCTGACAACAGCAACGTCTATTCGGGAATGAACAATACCGAGTGCTGTTTCGGCAACGGTTCGGGTGGATCTATTAAAAAAATTGCCTTAACGTGGACTTATAAAGTAAACGGCGGCTCACCCATAACCGCAACTTCTAACAATATACGCATTAACTACGGCGATAAAATAACGGAAGTTACTGCATCTTGGAGCGGTACGCGCCCGGACAATTCGGCGGCGTCCGTGTCTATGACGTGGACCGAAAGCGGCGGAGTAACGAGTACGGGACTTGAGCGCCCTGCTA
The DNA here is from genome assembly GCA_029061495.1 of Clostridia bacterium. Taxonomy (GTDB): domain Bacteria; phylum Bacillota; class Clostridia; order Christensenellales; family Borkfalkiaceae; genus Coproplasma. Next base: position 9,909 of record JAIDRX010000045.1, on the reverse strand, counting down.
ATTCAATACTTGTCCAGGATAAGAGCGGAAGTGTTTTCAATAAAATAGAGGACGTAGGCTGTTACTCGTTCTTTATAGACGCGGGCGAGCCTTTCTTCTTCAATGCCGCTAATACCTGGATGTTCGGAGACAATACCATCTTCAACGTAGAGGTCGTTCCAAAGGACGTAACTGTAACCATTGACGACACGAATAGCGTATACGGCGATGCGATAAACCTTACAAGCAATGCGGACACCGTTGCCGCGGGCTTAAACGTTCAGCTTGCAAGGGATAGCGCTACAAGCTCTGTCGGCAAATACAAGGTTTACGGTACCTGGAACAACCCCAGCTACAACGTAACCTTCGTAAACGCTGCCGGTGATAAAGCCTTTGGCGTACACGAAATTACGGTTTTGCCCGTTACCATAGTTTTAAACGACGACTGGTCGGAGTACGGCATTAAATTCTACAACTTAAATAAAGATAAAAACGCCAACGCGGAGCAAGCAGTAGGCGCAATTACGCAGGGCACCGACAATCTGTACTACGATAGCGAGGGGCACCTCGTTGACGGCGACGGAATTGCCAATACCGCATATCGCATTGACGACAACGGCAACAAAATTTACAAGGGCGGCTGGCGTTACGGCGCAAGCAGCAAGGAGTTCTACGCCAACGATATGACCGTGGCTACGCACAAATACCCCTTCGAGCTGTCGTTGACGTATAAAAAACCCGACAACACGGTAGTTGATTTAACAAATTCGGGCAATACCGACGTTATCCCCAGGGGCGCGTACGACATAATTGCCAAGAAGGTAAACAAAAACTACGATATTACCTTTGAAAATTCCGACGCGTCGGATACTAAGGCTGTATTTACCTTAAAGGGTGCAACGCTTAAAGTAGATAAGCCTACTGCAACAAGCACCTATATTAAGTCAACATACGACAATACGGATAAGGGAACGAGTATTCAACTTCCCACAACCGAGATTAAGGGTATAGGCGGCGCAGCCGTTACAACGGCTACGGTTAAGTATTATAACCAGGTCGGCACGGCGACCACTCCCGTAAATCCCGCACCTAACGAAAAGACCACTACGGGCTGGCAGACGAACGTACCTACGGGTAACGTTAAAAACGCAGGCGAGTACACTATTTACTGCCTTATTACCGAGCCTAACTACGAAGACCTCGTTTATCCCATGACCTACACGGTTGAGCAGCAGGAGCTTAAGTTTACGCTTAAAGTTAAGCACGGCTCTACCGACGTCAATAAGACGAACGGCGCGTATAAGGTAACTTACGACGATACTAAGGCGGTAACCGTTACGGTTTCTTACGTAGGCGCTCCTTCGTATCTTTCAACGGACGTTGCCAATAGCTTAGGACCCGATTACAAGGTTTACTATAAAGGTAACGGCGCTAACGGAAACAACTACGGCACGGCTTCGGACCCTACGTATAAGGACGACAGCGGAAACGATAAGGACGGCAATCCTTTAAACAAGGGTAACTCTAACGGCCCTAAGGAGGGAGGCGTTTATACAGCTTCGCTCGTAAACAAGACGGGAAGCAGCAGCAACTATAAGCTCGTACCCGATACTAATGCAAGCGACTCTGTAAACTTCGAAATCGAGGCTAAACCCGTTGCTTTGCCTGTGGTTGGAAAAGGTACGGACGCCGATTCTACCGGTACTTATAACGGAAAAACACAGACGATAACTTACCAGTACGAAACCGCGGCTATCAAGACTTTGACAAGCACGAACTACACGTCGGTTTCCGAGATAGTTGACGGCGACGCGGTAGTTTATGAGGATTTAACTTTCAGCGCGTCTAACGACAACACTTCAACCAAAAAGACGACGGCTTCGTTCACGGCAACGAACGCGGGTACTTATGCGGTTAAGTTCGAGCTTGCGAATACGCGCAATTACAAGTGGAACGATACCGAAAATCCCACGGGTGTTCAGATAGTTAAGTCTACTATTGCAAAGGCGGCGCTTGATCTGACCCTCGTATCCCCCGCAACCGGCGGCGGCTGGCAGTGGGAAGCAGACCAGACGGGCGACATTACCGCAAGCGCGGTTACGGGCGTAATCGGAAGCGATGCGGTTACATTCGACGTAAGCTGGTACAAGTATGACCCCGACGCTTCGGGCGATCCTACGCTTACAACCGTCCAGAACGGAAAAGCGTACGACGAGATTAAGCTTGACGTTACGGCGCTTTCAACCGAAGCTACGTACTACCTCGTAATTCAGCTTGATACCACTAATACCGTTAACTCAAACTACACCCTTCCCGACAAGGACAACAACTTTACTCCCAAGTTAGAGGGAATAAAGTTAAAGGAAATTGGCGTCGGCGCAGGTAAAGTAAACACTTCTAATATCGAGTGGCAGTATAAGCTTACGGCAAGCGGAAGCGACGCGGATTACCTCGTCAACCAAACCGATCCCGACGACAACACCAAGCTTGAATATACGGCTGTATACAACACCGTAACCGAGGCTTGGGAAGCTAAGCAGTTTATACTTACCGTAAAGTCAACTTCGCTTCCTGCATATCTTGAAATCGATACTACTTATAACAGCGACGGTTATACCAACGGTTATAAGGATAACGCTAAGACGGATGCGGACACCTACACGGCATACGTTCGCTTGAACGTTAAGTCAGGCTCGTCATATACGTTTGCGGACGGATCAACTTCGGGCTCGGCTTCGTTCAGCTGGACGATAAACAAAAAAGAGCTTAAGTTCAAGGATACAAACGGCGACTCGCTTATCACCTGGGCCTTCTCGACGGATGCAAAAACAACTGCAGGCGGAGAGCAAGACCCCAACGCAACCTGGACGGAATTTTCCGACAGCGCTAAGCCCGCGTATACTGAAGCCAGAATTTACGTCAAGATTTCCGACGATTGGTTTGAAGGCTTAGGACTTGACACCGACGCAAGCCAGTTAGAGGTTAAGTATAACCAGACTAACTTCCAGACGGCGGCAAAGACCAAAAAGACAACTCAGTACACCGTAACGCTTAAAGGCGATAACGCTAAAAACTACGCGATTGCAACCGGAGAAAATACCGGAACTTTCGAGTGGGAAATAGGTTATGCGCAGATTAAGGTTACGGGCTGGGGCGGCACGCGCGACGTTTACGACGATAAGACAGAAAAGTCGTTCACGTTGCCCGCGGTAGACGTTCCCGCAGAGCTTGAAGGAAAGATAGAATATACGTATTCGTACGATATCCTTGACGAAGACAAAAACGTTATCGGACACAAGGACGATGTTGACGAAGCTACCATGATAGCCGACCTCTATCCCGTAACGGACGAAACGCACCCCAACAACACGCTGAAGATTAAGCCCGTCGTAAAGAGCGGCGAGTCGTTCGATATCGTGTTTGAGTCGGGTGTAAACGATGAGGAAAGCGCTACCATCGGAGAAATGAAAACCTCCGTTACGGTAGAAGTTATCGGTAGCGGTTCACAGTACGGCAGTGTTAAGTTTGAAGTTAAGGCAACGTACTACCCCGACAACGATACTAATTTAAGCTTTAAAGATTTCCTTGAAAATTACGGTCAGCACCTTAAAATTACGGTAACCGGACCCGAGGGCAACACTGCGGAAATGACCGCAAAAGACCTCGCTAACGCGTTTACGGTTTTAACGGACGCGGGCACGTATACGGTACGCTTCGAAATTACGGACGCGGATACGAAGGCAGAGTTTGCGCTCAAAAAGAGCAAGTTTGAATTCGTAGTTGCGCCCAAGGAAATTGCGGTACCGCAGATAACGGGTGAAATCGTATTTGAAGGCAAGAGCATCGACCTTAAAACAAAGCTCGACGCTAACTACATAGAGTACAGCGATAAGGAAATCGTACAGTGGACTGTTTACGATACCGACTGCTACCACGTAGGAACGTACAATGCAACGCTTACAATAGTAAACGCTAACTACGTCTGGGCAGACTCCGCAGATACGGAAAGCCAGACAAAGGTGCTTGCGCGTTACACGGTAGTTGACAACGTAATAGAGGCAAACGACAAAATAAATGCAAACTATAGCTGGGAGATTAAACCCTTCGTTCTTTCGGGCGATAAGCTTTGGAACACGAGCGGCAAAGCTGGCGCGTCTCTTAACCTGCCCGAGTGGGTAGCGGCGCTTATGGAAGGAGAAAATCCTACCCTCGGCGTAGAGTACAGCTACCGCACCGACAAGGCAAGTCCCGCTGTAGAGCCCGAGTGGAAGGGCGGAAACGCATACTTTGTATCGGCTACGCTTAACGGAGCGGATGCGAATGACTTCGTATTTGCAAACAACACGCAGACGAGCGACATGGTATCTTACACGGTACCTCAGAGCGGAGCGGCAGCGTTCTTCTCGAACGTGGGTAGCTTCGTAAAGAATAACTGGCTGTGGTTCGTAATCGGCGGCGCGATACTTCTGCTTTTGATACTGTTGATAATAATTATCGCGGTAGCAAGAAAGAAGAAAAAGAAGAAGGCAGAAGAAGAGGCTAAAAAGGCCGAGAAGGAAGAAGCAAAGGCAGCGGCGGCTGCAACAGCGGCAGCTCCTATGCTTGCAATGTCTGCGTCAATGGCTGACGAAAAGGCTAAGCTCGAGGCTGAAAAGGCCAAGATGGAAGCCGAGCTTGCAAAAGCTAAAATGGAAGCGGAGGCGGAAGCCGCGCGTGCAAAAGCGCAGATGGAAGCGGAAGCCGCAAAGGCAAAGGCTCAGGCAGAACTTGACCTTCAGAAGGCTAAAATGGAAGCCGAAATCGCCAAGATGCGCGCCGAAGCGGAAGCTCAGGCAAAACAGGCCCAGGTTCAGCAACCCGCTCAACAGCCTGCACCTCAGCCCGCACAGCAACCGCAGTACGCTCAGTCTCAGTATCAACAGCAACCTCAATCTATGCCTCAGCCCCAGTTCATGCCACAGCCGCAGTATATGCCGCAACCCCAGGCGGATAACGGTGCTTTGGCAAGGCTGGAGGAGGAGTTCAGGTCAATGCGTGCGGAACAGCGTTCCGATACCAAACTTGAAAACGAAATGTTGAAGCTGCGCCTCGACATGAACCAGAATATGCAGGGCAACAGGTACGGTTATAATCCTAACCAACTTCCCGCAGGACAGCAGCCCGCCCTTTCGGACAGCGACATAAATTCGTTTGCGGAAAAGCTCGGCATACTTATGGCTTCAATGATGCGCAATATGGGTGTGAAATCAATGCCCGCACCCGAAAAGAACGAACCTCAGGTTATCGAGGCGGAGTCGCAGCCCGTGGCTGTCAACACGCCCACGATATACCCGCCCGACGCGGTAATCACCACGACTACCAGAGTTGACACGACTAGCCGTGCAAAGCCGGTTAGCGGCGGCGACAGAGGCGACGACTCGATATTCGACATTGACGGCTTCTACGACAAGTTTGACGAAAGTAAATAATGTGGTTTATCGTTTTGCACGCATAACTTAATACAAAGACGGTTGTCCGTCGGACTTATGTCCGGCGGATAACTTTTGTCTATTTACACGCATAACTTAAAAAAGCTTTCACATACTTTTTATAAGGTTTTTTAAACTTTAAGGAGAAAATATGAAAGCAACCGGAATTGTTAGGCGAATTGACGAACTCGGCAGGGTAGTCATTCCCAAAGAGATAAGGAGTACGCTGAGGCTCAAATCCGGCGACCCGTTGGAAATTTTTACCGACCGCGACGAGCTTATGTTAAAGAAGTATTCGCCCATAGCGTCTATGGATAAATTTTCGGAAGGAACGGCAAAGTCGCTTTCCGACCTTTCGGGGCACATAGCCGTAATCTGCGACACCGACGAGGTTTTACACGCGGCGGGCAGAGGACAGCGCGTATTTGACGGTAAAAGTCTTTCCGAAAAGATGGAAAAAATAATGCTCGGCAGGAAGAGTTATATTGCCAATCTTTCGGAGGGGGGCGACGTCGTTCCCATAACCAGCGAGGGCGACAGCGGCGTTACCGCGCAAATTATAGTACCTATCGTCTGCAACGGAGACTGCCTCGGCGCGGTGGCGCTTGTTTCAACCGAACAGGGCGCAAAGATAGAGGCGGGCGCTTGCAAGCTGGCACAGCTGTCGGCTACAATACTTGCCAATCAATTTGAGTAAATTAGCAGCGTAATAGATAATAATCTTAAAACTCCGCACAATAATTGTGCGGGGTTTTTACTTATGTTCAGTCAAAAGCAGTCGTTTATAAAAGGAGCGGTGATAATATCGCTCGGCGGATTTATTTCTAAAATTTTAGGCGCGGTCTACCGCATACCGTTAACCGCGTTTTTAGGCGGGCAGGGTATGGGTATATACCAGATGGTATATCCGTTATACTGCATACTTTTAACCGTTTCCGCTTCGGGAATCCCTACCGGCATTGCAAGGCTCATCTCGTCGGGTAGCGGAAAGGGCGCCGAAAAGCAAGCGTTTTTACTGTACGGCGCGGTGGGCGTAATAGGCACTATAATGATGTACTTTTTATCCGCGCCGCTTGCGGCAATTCAGGGCGAGGGGGCTATACGCCTTTGCTGCGTAATGCTTTGCCCCGCGGTCTTTTTCGTGTCTATTCTGTCCGTCGTGCGCGGGTACTTTCAAGGCCGCGGCAATATGTACCCCACCGCAGTTACCGAGGTTTGCGAGCAGCTTGTAAAAGTGGGGCTCGGTTGCGGGCTTGCCTATATTTTCCGCAAAAACTTATCGCTTGCCGTTGCGTCTACCCTGTTTGCCGTAACGGTGAGCGAAGTGGTGTCAACCGCGCTTGCGCTTTTATGGTATTACAGAAAGCGCGCAAAATCTCCGCTGTATAAAGAAAAGCCCATACCATACTCTGCAATAGTAAAGTACACCATACCTTTGACCTTGACAGCGATAGCCCTGCCTGTGAGCCAGCTTTTGGAAAGCATTGTTGCAGTCCGCCTTTTAAAGGGGTTTACGGACAATGCAACCGCGCTTTACGGAGTATTTTCGGGCTGTGCGGTAACGATAATAAATTTGCCCGTTTCCGTAACCTACGGACTTGCGGCGGCAAGCGTTCCGCAAATTTCACCCCTTTCGGAAAAGGGCGATATGGACGGCGCAAAGAAAAAAGCCTACAAATCGCTTTTGATAACCTTTGCAATTTCCGTTCCCGCGGCGATAGTCTTATTCGCGTTTGCACCGCTTGCGGTTAAACTCATTTTCTCGTCGCTCGCAGGGGAGGAAAAGGCCGTTCTTATCCGCTTGGTGCGCATAATGGCGGTGAATGCGGTAACGCTTTCACTCGTTCAAACCTCGTCTGCGTGCCTGACCTCACTCGGCAGTCCCGTCAAGTCAACGATAACCCAGTGGACGACCGCAATGCTGCGTGTTCTTTTAACGGCGGTACTGATTAAGTTTACTTCACTTTCGATAAGCGGCGCGGCAATCTCGGCAAATATCGCTTATTTGGTTGCGGCTTTGATAAATTTCTGGTATATTGTTAGGGAAAACAAAGGCAGAGGTAACGAGAATGAAAGTAACTTTAATAGGCTTAGGCGTGCAAGCAGGCGACTTGACCAAAAGGGCTGAAAGTGCTATTGCATCGGCTGAAAAAATAATTGCGCGCACGGGAGAAGTGCCCTCGTTTAAAAGCTTAGAAGGCTTTGAGGTTGAAACGCTGGATAGCGTTTACTGCACAAGCCGCAACTTCGACACTCTCAATAAAAACCTCGCCTCGGCGGTTTTGTCCGCGGCGAAGTCAAGCGACGTTTGCTACTGCGTAGACGGTGCTGTGTGCGAGGACGAATCCTGCAAAATAATTTTATCGAAGCATAAGGACTGCGAAGTAATTGAGGGCGTTTCCAAAAGCGCCCGCGCGGCGGCAATTGCAAAGCTTAGCGGCACGCAGTATACGGCGGTTTCAGCATACGATATTCAAAATTTAAAAAGCTGCCGCGCGACCGTTGTATACGATATCGACGACGAATACGCGGCAGGCACGGTTAAAGCA
>JAIDRX010000045.1:0-1903 GCA_029061495.1 Clostridia bacterium | reverse complement strand
CCTTTTTTTTTTAACCATCAGCCCGCATACGCCCTCTACCCTAGTCACGGGGGCGCGTCGTTTGGCTCAAGAGGCGATAGCGTAACAAAAATAAAAATTTACGAAATCGACCGACAGAAAAATTACGACTGCACCTGCGCCGTCGTAAAAGAGGAAGGCGAGTTTTTATCCAAAAGCCGTTACGACTATGCCGACCTTGAAAATATGATAAAGCTTCTCCGTGCGCCCGGCGGCTGTCCTTGGGACAGGGTTCAGACCAACGAGAGCATTAAAAGCAACCTCATCGAGGAAGCCTACGAGCTTGCCGACGCTATCGAACGCGCCGACGACGACGGAATGGAGGAGGAGACGGGCGACGTATTATTGCAGGCGGCTTTCCACGCGGTCATTAAGGACGAGCAGGGCGCATTCAACGGCACGGACGCAATAACGCGGCTCGTCAAAAAACTCATATTCCGCCACTCGCACATATTCGGCAAGGACAACGCCAAAAACGAGGGCGAGGCTTTGGGCGTTTGGGAAAAGAACAAAATGCAGGAAAAGCACCAGTCAACCTTTGGCGAAAGCGTTTTGGCAGTTCCCAAAAACTTCCCTGCGTGTATGCGTGCGCAAAAGGTACAAAAACGCGCGGCAAAGTCGGGCATGGACTTTTTATCTCCCGTGTCAGCATCGGAGAGCCTTTCGGACGAAGTAGCCGAGCTTTTGGATGCGTTAATCGCGGATAACAAAGAGGCGGTTTTGGACGAGGCGGGCGACGTTTTATTCTCGGCGGTAAACACCTGCCGCCTTGCAGGGGTTGACTGCGAGGAAGCTTTGCGCGCTTCAACCCAAAAGTTTACGGACAGGTTCGTCAAGTGCGAACAGCTTATTATTGCGGACGGAAAAGACATAACAGACCTTAACGAGCTTGAACTAAACGTATACTGGCAGAAAGCTAAAAATGAACTTAAATAGTATTAAAATCGGCAAACTACATACGGAGAACAATATTTTCCTTGCGCCGCTTGCGGGCTACACCAACGCCGTTTTCAGACAGCTGTGTTTTGATTTGGGCGCGGGACTTACTGTTACGGAAATGGTAAGCGCAAAGGGGCTTTGCTACGGTAACGAAAAAACGCAAGATTTGTTGCTCGTTACTCCCGAGTATAAAGGTATAAAGGCTTGCCAGCTTTTCGGCAGCGACCCCGAAATAATGCGCCGCGCGGCTGAAAGCGAGGCGATAAACCCATTTGATTTAATAGATATAAATATGGGTTGCCCCATGCCCAAAATTTACAACAACGGCGAGGGAAGCGCGCTTTTAAATAATTTTCCGCTTGCCGAAAAAATTATAAAAGAAGTTAAAAAAAGCGGAAAGGCAGTATCGGTCAAATTCCGCATAGGTCTTGACGAAAATAGTATAATCGCCGCCGAATTTGCAAAGTTGTGCGAGGGGGCGGGCGCGGATATGATTTGCGTTCACGGCAGAACGCGCGACAAAATTTACGCCGGCGAAGTCAATACCGCCGCTATAGAAAAAGCGAAAAACGCGGTAAAAATCCCCGTAATAGCAAACGGCGGTATCTTTTGCAAAGCGGACGCGGAAAGGCTAATAAATGCTACGGGCGCGGACGGAGTAGCGGTTGCAAGGGGGGCAATGTACGCCCCGTGGATATTTGCGGAAATCTGCGGAAAACCTTTGCCCGATAAAAAGGCGCTTATTTTAAAGCAAATCGACGATACTAAAAAGTATTACGGCGAAAGGTTTGCCTGCGTGTTTATGCGCAAAATGATAGCTTTTTACCTGCGCGGAACACCAAATTGCACGGATATAAAGGTAAAGCTTTTTAAAGCCCCGACCACGGACGAAGTAAAGACAATTTTAAAGGATATAAATATATAAAAAATGCGGCGCACCTTTCGG
>JAIDRX010000044.1 GCA_029061495.1 Clostridia bacterium | reverse complement strand
GTTTTTCGATAACGGTTTTACAAAAGAGGTTATTGTCACTGGGTGTGGCAATAGCCTTTATTTTTTGTCTGATTTTTGCAAGGCTTTTCTACGTCCAGATAGTCTGGGGTGCGGACCTTATCTATAAGGCGACCGACCAGTGGAACAGAGAAATCCCCGTCATTGCAAGCCGCGGGCTTATCACTGACAGAAACGGTGAAATTTTAGCAGGCAACAAAACTACATACAGCGTGTTTTTGCGCCCTAAAGCTGTCGTAAACGACGAGTATACCGCAACGGTTTTAAGCGGACTTTTCGGGGTTGACCCCGCAAAGCTAATTGAAAAGATTAACGGCGGAAAAGTGTCCGAAATTACCGTGGCAAGGCAGGTTTCAAAGGAGAGCGTTGAAAAGCTTGTAACCTACGGTTTGCCCGGCGTTTACTATTCGCGTGATAACACAAGGCAGTACGCTTTCAACGACGCGCTCTGTCAGGTATTGGGCTTTACGGCAAACGATGGCACGGGCCTTACCGGTGTGGAAAAGTATTACAACAATATCTTAAGCGGAACCAACGGTGAGATAAGCTATTCCACCGATATAGTGGGCGTTGAAACGGAAAATTCCGTTGTAATTTACAGCGAAGCGAAAGCGGGCGACGAAGTAAGGCTGACTATCGATATTGATATACAGCTTTCCGCTGAGGAAGCTATGCGCAGGGTGTACGTATCAAGCGGAGCAAAAGCCGTTTCGTGTGTGGTGTTAAACCCTCAGAACTTTGATATCTTGGCGCTTGCAAATTACCCGTCGTACGACTTGAACGACGTTCCCCGCGACGATACCGAAACGCTTAACGCACTCACGCGCAACATCGTAATTTGCGACATATACGAGCCGGGCTCGACTTTCAAGGTCGTTACTGCAGCGGCGAACATTGAGGAATATCTGCGCGGTAATTCGAAAGCTTATTCCAATTCGTACATATTCAACAGCAGTAGAACAAGGACGGTGGACGGCACAAAAATAAAGTGTTGGTCGGATCACTCTAACGGTAAGCACTCAAACCAGACTCTTGCCGAGGCTTTAAACAACAGCTGCAACCCTTGCTTTACGGATATAGCCCTGTCGCTCGGCAAAGACACTTTCTACAACTATTTAACGCAATTCGGCTTTGGTAACGTTACGGGCATCGACTTTACAGGCGAGGCTTTGGGTATGCTTGTGCCGCAGTCGATAGTAAGAGACTGCGATTTAGCGAGAATTGGCTTCGGTCAGACAGTCGCGGTAACGGGCGTTCAGCTTGCCTGCGCGATAGCTGCATCTGTAAACGGCGGCAACTATTATACGCCCCATCTTTTAAAGGCAATAGTATCGACAGGCGGCAAGGTAAATAACTATACGCCCGTAGTCAAATACAAGCCTATAAGCGGGCAGACTTCGGCATATCTTGCGTCCATGCTCGAAGGCGTTGTTACCGAAGGCAGCGGCAAGCACGCATATATCGAGGGATACAAAGTGGGCGGTAAGACCGGTACGGCGCAAAAGTACGAAGACGGACACGTTGCGGTCGGCAAATACGTTTCGTCTTTTGCAGGCTTTTTCCCTGCCGATAACCCTCAGTATCTTGCACTTATCATAGTTGACGAGCCGCAGGGAACTTATTACGGAAGTGCGGTTGCCGCGCCCGTTGCAAGAGAAATTTTTGAAGATATAATCGCTATTAAAAACATTCAGCCTTACGCCTAACGGAGGATAATATGAAACTCGGCGAGCTTTTAAGTTATATACGGTACAAAGAATTTACCGGAGATAAATTTACGGAGATAAGCGGTCTTTGCACCGACAGCCAAAAAGTGAACGAGGGTGATTTATTCTTTTGTTACGAGGGCGAAAACTTAGATTCGCACGACTTTGCGGCTAATGCCGTCAAGGCGGGTGCGGTGGCGTTGGTGTGCGAGAGGAAGCTTCCCTGCGCCGTTCCTCAGATAATAGTTGAGGACGGAAGGGCGCAGGTTGCGCTTTTGGCGCGCGCTTTCTACGGCTTTGCGGATAAAAATTTAAAGCTTGTCGGGGTTACGGGCACTAACGGCAAGACTACTACGACTTATATGCTTGAAAGCATTTTCAAGTCTGCGGGTAAAAAGACGGGGCTTATCGGCACTCTCGGAATAACGTATGCGGATAAATTCATTTCGCCCGAACTTACGACTCCCGACCCGATTTTTTTACATTCGGTATTCGACGATATGGTAAAATGCGGAGTTGAATACGTCTTTATGGAGGTTTCAGCGCACGCGCTGTACTTCAATAAAATCGACGGACTTAAATTCGACGTTGCAATATTTACAAACTGCACTCAGGACCATCTGGACTTTTTCGGAAACATGTACGATTATGCCGAGTGTAAAAAAACGTTTTTCAAAGGGGACAGGTGCGTTTACTCCGTTATAAATTCTGACGACAAGATCGGACAGCAGATTTTAGGTTTTGCCGCCCAACCCTTAACTTACGGACTTAAAAATCCCGCAGACGTTTTCGCGGTGGATATAACCGAAAAAATCAACGGTACGACCTTCGTTATGAATCTTTTCGACGAGCTGTACGAAATTAATCTGAATATTCCCGCGCGGCACAACGTTTATAACGCTATGGCGGCTAGCGCGGCGGCAAAGCTTTTAGGAATTAAAACCGAATACGTGGCACAGGGCTTGGCTAATCTGAAAAACGTTTCGGGCAGGCTCGAACACGTTGCACAGTTCAAAGGGGCGGATATATTCGTCGATTTCGCGCATACGCCCGACGGACTCGAAAAGTCGTTGCAGGCATTAAAAAAGCTTTGCACGGGTAAGCTTTATTGCCTGTTCGGCTGCGGTGGAAATAGAGACAGAACCAAGCGTCCTATTATGGGAAGTGTTGCGGCTAAATACGCCGACTTCTGCATAGTTACTTCCGACAACCCGCGTTTTGAGGACCCTTACGACATTATCACCGAGATAGAAACTGGAATGAAGCCCTACGGCAAAAATTACGTTACTGTAACCGAGCGCGAGTGTGCGACCGAGTACGCAATTAAAATGCTCGAAGAAGGTGATATTTTACTTGTTGCGGGCAAGGGCGGCGAATATTATCAGGAGATAATGGGAATAAAACACAGCTATAACGACAATACCATTATTAAAAAAATTATCGGCTTTTAAATGAAAACTGTACTTATTGGTATAATTGCTGGGTTCGGCGCTTCGTTAGTCCTTTTAATGGCTTTGTTGCCTCTTTTAAAAAGGCTGAAGGCGGGACAGTATATTTTAGGATACGTAAAGGAGCATAAGGATAAAGGGGGTACGCCTACGATGGGCGGGCTCGCCTTTATTGCGGCTATAATCACGGTCGGGCTTTGCATGCTAGGCATCAATGACAACCGCGTAAATTTAACCCTTGCGATTACTGGCGGCTTTACTATCGTCGGCTTTTTGGACGACTTTTTAAAAATTTACCGCAAGGACAACGGCGGACTTAAACCATACCAAAAAATTATTTTTCAGCTTGCAATTGCAACGATAGCGGCGGTATATTGCTACCTCAACGACTTATATTACCTGTACATCCCCTTCGGTGGCGGCAAGTATGTAAACGTCAGTTGGGGGATAATACCGCTCGTTATTTTCATATTTATTGCAACTGTGAACTGCGTAAACCTTACCGACGGACTTGACGGTCTTGCCGGCGGGACAAGCTGCGCGTATCTTTTCATACTCGGAATAATATTTTCTATGCAGAGCAGTTTTTCAAGAGAACTGTGCTTTATTGCCGTTGGTGCACTCGCCGCGTTTTTGGTGTTCAATTCTAACAGGGCGGCTATATTTATGGGTGATACGGGCTCGCTCGCCTTGGGCGGGTTTATTTCGTGTCTTTCCGTGTTTTCGGGAAACGCGCTGTATATTCCCATTCTCGGGATAATGTTTGTAATTTCGGGAATATCCGTTATAGTACAAGTAATATATTATAAACGGACAAGGCGTAGAGTGTTCTTAATGGCGCCACTGCATCATCACTTCCAGATGAAGGGCTATACGGAATGCAAAATTTCATATGCGTATTCAACGCTTACCGCGCTTGTCGGAATAATCTGTTTATTGTTTGTGTGAGGAAAAATGTATTTTAAAAGTCAGAAGTTTTTAGTTGCGGGTATGTCAAAATCGGGTGAAAGTAGCGCCCGCTTTTTGCTTGAACGCGGTGCCGAAGTTTACATATATGACGACGTCGTAAACGAAAATGTTACCGCGGTAATGAACGAGCTTGCCTCAATTGGCGCGCATATAGTAACCGCCGAAACGTACGGCGACGCAACTTTGGCGTGCGATATTCTCGTATTGAGTCCTGGTATTCCCATAGACAATCCTCTGCCGGTATCGTTCAGGAAGCAGGGAAAAGCGATAATTGGCGAGGAGGAGCTCGGCGCGTTGTATCTGAGGGCTACGGGCATAGCTGTTACGGGAACCAACGGCAAAACCACGACCGTTTCAATGCTTAACGAAATTTTGAAAAATTGCGGCAAGCAGAGCGTCGCGTGCGGAAACATAGGTAATCCCCTCGTGGGTGAGGTTGAAAAACTCGGCTTCAACGACTACGCGGTTATCGAAATTTCGTCCTTTCAGCTTGAAACCCTTTCAAGTCTGCGCCCACATATTGCGGTT
>JAIDRX010000043.1 GCA_029061495.1 Clostridia bacterium | reverse complement strand
CTACTGTTGAAGCCATTTTATATTTCCACCCTTATAGGTTTATCTCAACGAGTTCACCGGCGCCGACTTTGCCGTTTTTACCCACGGTGATTCCCCTGCCGAGAACTGCTATTCCGCCCGTCTTGCTTTCAACCTTGCAAGCCTCTTCCTTCGGAGCGCCTATCACGGCTTTTTCACCTATAGTAACTTCTTCGTCTATAATAGCGTAATTAAGCTTAGCGCCTGCTTTAACGACTATGTTGCCCATAAGCACGCAGTCGCAAACTTCCGCGCCTTTTTCTATTACGCAGTTCGTTCCTATAACAGAGTTTACTACTTTACCGTCGATTTCTCCGCCCGTTGCAACGATAGAATTGACTACCTCGCCTTCAATAAACGCGGGAGGCGCAAGCGGACTTCTCGAATGAATTACTCTGTCGTTATCCCTTACTTCGAAGTTGGGAACAATTCCGAGAAGATCCATGTTTGCTTCCCAAAGAGAGGTTATTGTACCGACGTCCTTCCAGTAACCCTCAAATCTGTACGAAAGCATTTTTTCGCCAGCGTTAAGCATTGCAGGAAGCACGTTTTTACCAAAGTCTTTTTCGGATTTTTCGTCCGCTTCGTCAAGTTCGAGATACTTGAAAAGCTTTGATGCGGTAAAAATGTATATACCCATTGAAGCGAGGTTGCTCTTGGGCTGTGCGGGTTTTTCCTCAAACTCGTAAATAGTTCCGTCGGGTCTGGTATTCAAAATACCGAATCTCGAAGCTTCCTTCATAGGAACTTCCATGCAAGCTATGGTGCAGTCCGCCTTAGCCGCTTTATGGGCCGCAAGCATTTTGTCGTAGTCCATTTTATAGATGTGGTCTCCCGAAAGTATAAGTACGTATTCGGGATCGTACATCTTCATAAACCTGATATTCTGATAGATTGCGTTTGCCGTTCCCTTATACCACGACGTATCCTTTTTTGCCTCGTACGGTGAAAGAATATGCACGCCGCCGAACGTTCTGTCCAAATCCCAAGGCTGACCGTTGCCAACGTACTCGTTGAGAACGAGCGGCTGATACTGCGTAAGCACGCCCACGGTATCAATACCCGAGTTTATACAGTTTGATAACGGAAAGTCGATAATTCTGTACTTTGCGCCGAACGATACAGCCGGTTTAGCTATATTGCTGGTCAAAGCATAAAGTCTGCTTCCCTGTCCGCCGGCAAGCAACATTGCGACGCACTCTTTTTTTCTTAGCATTGCTGAAAATCCCCCAAAAATTAATTTTGTTTTTTTATATACACGCAAGTGAGTTTAGGAATATCGATGAATATCGAATACTCTTTTCCCTGACTTGACTGTTTCTTAGTTTTAAATACTCTTTTTTTAAGCTTCCCTTCTCCGCCGAACGGCTTCGAGTCGGTGTTGAACACAACGCGGTACGTCCCCTGCTCTATGCCTATTCCGTAGCCGACAATGTCTGCGCCCGAAAAATTTATAATAGCCGTTATACTGTCTCCGTCGCGGGAGTACCTGGTAAAAGCCAAAACGTTATTGAATTTATCGTCGACGACGAGCCATTCAAACCCGTCCCAGCTATCTTCAATATCGTAGAAAGGTTTATTTGCCGCATAAAACAAATGCAAAGCCCTGACGAAAGCCGTCATTTTGCGGTGCTTTTCAAATTTCTTTAAAAAGTACTCTATCTGCTTTTCATAGTGCCATTCGCTGACGTGGGCATTTGCGTAGCCCTTAAATTTGTGCTTTTTACCGGGGGGGGCGTACATAAAGCGGATTAGGGC
>JAIDRX010000042.1 GCA_029061495.1 Clostridia bacterium | reverse complement strand
GTCCTCGTTATCGCCGGAACGCAGCCAAGCAAATTAAAGCTTATGCCCTTAAAAATATTTTACCGCAAAGTATTGAGTTTTGCAAACCGTTTGGCGAAGGCAAAAAGTGAAGCGCAGGCCGCACCGCTAACTGCCGAGACGGATAGGAGTTGTTAGCACCGCTCGACTCTGACGAATATTGGGACTCGTATGCACGAGTAATACCGCCGGAACGCAGCCAAGCAAAATAAAGCTTATTGCCCTTAAAAATATTTTACCGCAAAGTATTAAGTTTTGCAAACTTTTGGGTGGCAAAAGTGAAGCGCAGGCCGCACCGCTAAGAGTCGCGCAGGATATCCGGCATCAGTAGCACTTACACCTAATAAGTACTGACTGTTCCAAGCGACGTCTAAACTGCCGGTACGCAGCCAAGCAAAATAAAGCTTATTGCCCTTTAAAATATTTTACCGCAAAAGTATTTAGTTTGTAAACCGTTGGCGTGGCAAAAGTTGTGAAGCGCAGGCCGCACCGCTAAGAGTTTGGACGGGAATGAATCTATGCCGTGTCCAGCGCCGGACAAGTACTCACCGGAAAACGACTCGGAATACCAGCCGGTACGCAGCCAAGCAAAATAAAGCTTATTGCCCTTAAAAATATTTTACCGCAAAGTATTAAGTTTTGCAAACCGTTTGGCAGTGGCAAAAGTGAAGCGCAGGCCGCACCGCTAAGAGTCGCGCAGTGTAGGTATAGTCATCACTACCAGACCCCAATAGGTAATTAGCAGAATACGCATTAAAAGAAAAGCCGGAACGCAGCCAAGCAAATAAAAGCTTATGCCCTTTAAAATATTTTACCGCAAAAGTATTAAGTTTGTAAACCATTGGCGGGGCAAAAGTGTGAAGCGCAGGCCGCACCGCTAACTGACGAGGGGGATAGGTACGGTAACTACCACCTGTCCCCGATAGGTAACAATCATTAGACGCACGATCAAAAAAGCCGGAACGCAGCCAAGCAAATTAAAGCTTATTGCCCTTTATCAGATTATAATATCGTTGCGTAAAAAAATCAATATACAACTTTTTATTTTCACAGTTAAAAAGCGCTTTACAAACGCAAAAATTTCTGTTAAAATATCAAAGCTATAAAATTCGCACCCGAAAGGCGGGCGTTCCGTGGCGGTAAATCTTTTTCAATGCCGCAATAAACGCCGACAGGTTAAAAACCGAAAAGCCGCGCTTTCGGGGAGGTAAAACGGAGGAATTGAAATGGCAGTTATAACAATGAAACAACTGCTCGAAGCAGGCGTACACTTCGGGCACCAGACGAGAAAGTGGAACCCCAAAATGGGCAAGTACATCTATGCGGCGCGCAACGATATTCATATCATCGACTTGCAGATTACCGTAGGACTTATCGAGGAAGCGTACAAGTACGTCGTTGAAGCGGTAAAAGACGGCAAGACCGTACTTTTCGTAGGAACCAAAAAGCAGGCTCAGGACGCCGTAAAGGAAGAGGCGGAGCGCTGCGGAATGTATTACGTAAATTCACGTTGGCTGGGCGGCACGCTCACCAACTTCAAAACCATTCGTTCGCGTATCGACAGAATGGTTAAGCTTGAAAAAATGGAGCTTTCGGGCGAGTTCGATCTTCTTCCCAAAAAGGAAGTTGCTAAACTTAAAGAGGAAATGGAAAAGCTTCAGACCAACCTCAACGGTATCAGAGATATGACTAAGCTCCCCGGAGTTATGTTCATAGTAGACCCCCACAACGAGGACATTGCCGTTAAAGAGGCGCGCAAGCTCAATATCCCCATCGTAGCAATAACCGATACCAACTGCGACCCCGACGAAATCGACTGCGTTATCCCCGGTAACGACGACGCTATCCGCGCGGTAAAGCTTATTTCGTCCGTAATCGCAAACGCGGTTATCGAGGCAAATCAGGGCGAGTCGTACGTTCCTCCCGTATTGGAGGACGAGGAACCCACCTC
>JAIDRX010000041.1 GCA_029061495.1 Clostridia bacterium | reverse complement strand
GTGTTATACTGTTAAGTAGATAAAAATAAATTCGTTAAAGGAGCCGCAATGAAACCTAAGTACAAAAGAATTTTAATAAAGCTTTCGGGCGAGGCGCTTGCAGGAGAAAAGGGACACGGCATTGACGAAAGCGTTATATCCCGCGTTGTCGGAGAGATAGAGCGCATTCACGAAATGGGCGTGCAGATAGCCCTCGTTATAGGCGGCGGCAACTTCTGGCGCGGACGCGAAGGCAAAAAGATGGACCGCACCACCGCGGACCATATGGGTATGCTTGCGACGGTTATGAACTCGCTTGCAATGATGGACGCTTTGGAACAGCGCGGTATTCCCACCCGTGTACAGACCGCGCTTATAATGACTTCCGTCGCAGAGCCGTATATTTTACGCAAAGCTTTGCACCACTTCGAGAAAGGCAGGATAGTTATTATGGCTTGCGGTACGGGTAATCCCTATTGCTCTACCGACACCGCCGCGGCACAGCGCGCTTGCGAAATTCAGGCGGATCTGTTACTTATGGCTAAAAATATTGACAGCATTTACGACAGCGACCCCAAGCTTAACCCCAATGCTAAAAAGTACGACCATATCAAGTATATGGACATTATCAACAACGGCATAAAGGCTATGGACACGACCGCCGCCACAATGTGTATGGAAAATAATATCCCCGTTCTTGCCTTCGGGCTGGACGAAAAGGACTCTATTATCCGCGCGGTATGCGGCGAAAAGCTGGGCACGGTAATAGACAACAATTAGTATAAATTCAGTTTAAAGGAGAAAAATAAAATGGCAATAGAGCAGGTTGAAGAACTTTTACTTATTCTTGACGACAAACTTACAAAGACCATAAACGTTTTAAAAGAGGAGTACTCGTCCGTACGCGCGGGCAGAGCGAATCCGCACGTTTTAGATAAAGTCAACGTAGACTATTACGGTGTACCTACCCCTATAACGCAGACGGCAAGCGTTTCCGTTCAGGAAGGCAGATGCCTTGTGGTTTCACCTTGGGACGTTTCGATTTTGAAAAATATCGAAAAGGCTATACAGCTTTCAAACATAGGTATAACGCCTACCAACGACGGTAAGGTTATCCGCCTTGTATTCCCCGAGCTTACCGAGGAGAGGAGAAAGGAGCTTACCAAGCAGGTAAGGAAGATGGGCGAGGACGCAAAGGTCGCCGCGCGCAACAACCGCCGCGACGCTATGGACGGACTTAAAAAACTTAAAACCGATAAAATACTTTCCGAGGACGAAGCGGCGGGTTCGGAAAAGGACGTTGAAAAGGCGGTGTCGGATGCGGTTGCGCAGATAGACGCCCTCGTTGCCGCTAAGGAAAAAGAATTGATGACGGTTTAACCGCTTATGGACGAAAATTTAAAAACGCCCCTGCACATCGGACTTATAATGGACGGAAACGGCAGATGGGCTAAAAAGCGGCTTTTGCCCCGTTCGGCGGGACATAAGGCGGGAATGAACGCAATGATACGGCTTGCCGAGCATGCGCAAAAGCGCGGCGTTAAGTATATGACCGTGTACGTTCTTTCAACCGAAAATCTTACGGGCCGCCCCCAAGACGAGCTTGACGGAATTTTTAAACTCCTCAGAGAGTACTTTGCAAGCAACGTTAAAAAGCTGTACAAAAAGAATGCGCGCGTCAAAGTTATCGGCGATATAAGCGCATTGCCCCAAGACATAGTCCGTCTTTTAAAGGAAGGCGAGGACAACTCGCCCGCGGGAGCGGAGTTTACGCTTGTATTTGCAATAAACTACGGCGGCAGGGCTGATATAGTTAACGCAGTAAACCGCGCGATAGAGGGCGGTAAAAAGCTTGACGAAAAGGGCTTTGCGTCTCTCTTGTATACGGCGGATATCCCCGACCCCGACTTTATTATAAGGACAGGGGGAGAGATACGCACTTCGAACTTTTTGACTTATCAGGCGGCGTATGCCGAGTTATATTTTACGGACGTACTTTTCCCCGACTTTTCCGAAGGGGAGTTCGATAAAGCATTGCAAAATTTTTCCGAACGCGAAAGGCGCTTCGGAAAAATATAATTAGGTGGTATTATGAAACAAAGGTCTATAACGAGCGTCGTTTACGTCGTTGTATGG
>JAIDRX010000040.1 GCA_029061495.1 Clostridia bacterium | reverse complement strand
AGTTAAATTAAAAAGGCGCGCCGGCGTAAAGCCCGCGCGCTTATTTTTATAATAATTTTGCAATTGCATGTAAAAACTCTTTCGAGTTTAGTTTTACGGGGGTTATTCCTTCGCGCTTGAAAAGCGGTATCAGATCGCCCGTCATATAGCCGGACTCTATCGTGTCAAGCGTTGTTTTTTCTAATTTTTTTGCAAAGGCGGTCAGCTCTTCGTTTCCGTCTAGCTCGCCGCGCTTTGCCAAAGCTCCCGTCCACGCCCAGATGGTTGCGACGGAGTTAGTCGAGGTTTCCTCGCCCTTCAAGTGTTTATAATAGTGGCGCGTAACCGTACCGTGCGCCGCCTCGAACTCATACTTGCCGTCGGGAGAAACGAGCACCGAGCTCATCATTCCAAGCGACCCGTACGCTGTTGCGACCATATCGCTCATAACGTCGCCGTCGTAGTTTTTGCAGACCCAAAGCATACCGCCGTCCGAGCGCATAACGCGCGCCACCACGTCGTCTATAAGCGTGTATATAAAGTACAGCCCCGCTTTCTCAAACTTTGCCTTATACTCCGCCTCGTATATCCCGTTGAAAATATCCTTAAAGCGGTGGTCGTAGGTCTTTGAAATGGTGTCCTTTGCGCCGAACCATACGGAAAGAGAGCAGTCCAAAGCGTAGTTAAAGCAACTTCTTGCAAACGCGGAAATAGACTTATCTACGTTATGCACGCCCTGAACGATTCCTTCGCCGCCTTCAAAGTCGTGTATAAGCTGACGGCGGATTTCGTTGCCTTCATGATCGCACACGGTGAGGTAAGCTTTGCAGCCTTTTTCAACCTTTTCCTCAACCGAGTTGTAAATATCGCCGTACGCGTGGCGCGCCAGAACTATTGGCTTAGTCCAGCCGGGAACGTAAGAGGTTATACCCTTTGCGAGAATAGGCGCGCGGAAAACCGTCCCGTCTAAAATTCTGCGGATAGTGCCGTTAGGGCTCTTCCACATCTTTTTAAGGTTATACTCCTCCACGCGCTGGGCGTTGGGAGTTATGGTTGCGCACTTTACGGCAACGCCGTATTTTTTTGTAGCTTCCGCGCTTTCTACCGTTACTTGATCGTCGGTCTTATCTCTGTTGACAAGACCCAAATCGTAGTACTCGGTCTTTAAATCGACGTGCGGCAGGATAAGAATTTCCTTTATCCACTGCCACAACACCCTCGTCATCTCGTCCCCGTCCATTTCAACGAGCGGGGTTTTCATCTTTATTTTATCCATACGGTAATTATAAACTATTTGCCCTTAGACTTACAAGCGTTTGAGGGTAAATTGTTAAGTATTCCCGTATCGAGAACACGCTTTTCGCCGCTTGCTTTAAAGTCCTCTAAAGCCTGAACTATTACCGCCTGCAACACGGGATAAAAGTCCTTGAAGCCGTTTGACAAAAGATAATATGAAAGCGAGCCGGGCACGGTATTTATTTCGCTTAAATACAGTTTGCCCTCGCTTATTATGTAATCGAAGCGGACGATTCCGCGCATATTGAGGCGAGAGTAAACCTTTGCGGTAATGCGCTTAATTCGCCTTGAAAGCGCGGGTGGAATATCCGCGGGCATAACAGACTTGCCGCCGCCCGCGTACTTGTCGTCGTAGCTTAATATTTCTCCGTCGGAAATTGCTTCCTCGCACTCAGAGGTTACGACCGCACCGTTCGCGTAGTATGCGGCGCAGTTAATTTCGCGCCTGTCTGAAAAGTACTTTTCGGCTATAACCCCGCCGTCGTAGACGAAAGCCGCCGCGACTGCCTCTTTAAGCT
Source organism: Clostridia bacterium (assembly GCA_029061495.1). Lineage (GTDB taxonomy): Bacteria > Bacillota > Clostridia > Christensenellales > Borkfalkiaceae > Coproplasma. Next base: position 11,608 of record JAIDRX010000040.1, on the reverse strand, counting down.
GTTCCTCGTTATCGACGCGCGATATGCCTATGCTCGAACCCAGCCGCGCGGGCTTTACTATCATGGGATAACCAAGCTTTTCGGCGGTAGGCGCGTCCTCCTCTTTTCTTATATAGACGTAGGGTGCCACGGGAACGTACAGCGAACGCAAGACTAACTTTGTAAAGTACTTATCCAAAAACGCCGCCGACTCGAACATCCCAGCACTTGCAAGCGGAATACCGTTGAGCGCGAAAAGTCCGCACACTCCCCCGCCCTCGCCAAGTCCGCCATGGCAGCAGTTTAAAGCAACGTCTACCTTTAAAATCTTTTTTACCTTTCCTCGCTTGTTCAGAACGCAGATACAGTTTTTGCCCACCGAAGCGCGGGGGAAAGATGAATATTTTCCGTTTTTGAAGTTGTTTATATCGGCAAGGTTTTCGCCAGTATACATTTCGCCGCGCTGTGATACGTACAGCGGAATCACGCTGTCGCCCCCGCTCTTTAAAACGTTTGCCGCCATCGTACCCGTTATAACGGATATTTCGTTTTCGTTAGATACTCCGCCGAATATTACGGCTACACTTTTATTCATAAAAAAATCACCTCCGCTATTTTGTCAGCTTTGGTGAATTGAAAATATTTATCTTTTGATTTTAATATATATCCGGCAAGTCGTTTAAAAACAACACCGTATCGCCACTTTGAATAAACTCTTTCAAAGCCTCCTGCGCAGCTGCAAGCGTGGGCTTTACAATAAGCTTTTGCGCGTCTCCCCCGCCCTCGACATAACCGCGTTTTACGGGAGTGATAAGCGTATCTCCGACAAGGATAACGTAGTCGAACCCGACAAGGTTTTTGCCTAACTGGAAGTTCTCCTCATCCTCCATAACTCCGAGTTCTACAAGCCCCGGCGTTACTACTATCTTTCTGCCGCCGAAGGTTTTTAAAACGTTCAGCGCGGCGCGCGCACCCTTTACGTTAGAGTTGTAACCGTCGTCCAAAATGTTTACGCCGTTAGCCTTTATAAGCTGTAAGCGGTGTTCTATAAAATCTATATTTTTTATCGCCTTTGCAATTTCGTCTATCGTCATACCGACGGCAAAAGCGACTTGCGCCGCAAGCGCGATATTGTGCGCCGAGTGTTCGCCTAAAAGCTTAGTTTCAACGCGCCGACTCTCGCCGCCGAGGGTGAGCGTAAAGCGCGTGCCGTTGCAGTCCGCCTCGATTTCCGAAGCGCAGCTGCACCGCGTTTTTTTGCAGGGGTACTCGGCAAACAAATCGTAACAGTCGTCTGCTATAACCGCCGTATCCTTGGTGTAAGAGAGAATCTCTCCCTTGGCTTTGACGACGTTTGCAAACATGCCGAAGGTTTCAAGGTGCTGTCCGCAAATGCCCGTAATCAAAGAGACGTCGGGCGGACAGATTTCGCAAAGCTCGGCAATATCGCCCAAGTGCCGCGCGCCCATTTCAGCGATAAATAAGTCGTAGTTTTTAAGGTCGTTATTGTTGACCGCAAGCGCAATACCTATGGGGGTGTTGTGCGAGCGCGGCGTTGACAGAACGCGGTACTTTTCCGAAAGGATAGCGTTTAATATAAACTTGGTGCTCGTCTTACCGTAGCTTCCGGTAATTGCAACAACCTTAATACTCGATGCGGCAAGCTTTTTCTTTGCCGAACGGATAAACTTTTTGTTGTGGGGAATTTCGTAAATTTTTGCAATGCAGTTCGAGAGCATTAAAATAGGCAATAAAAGCACGGGCAAAACCGCGAGAGGGCAATACCTTAAAAGGCAGAAAATTTTATTGCCCCAGACGCAGTCGGCAAAGTTTAAAAGCGTAACTAAAATATACGTTATAACCGCGCACAAGAGGGCGAACACGACGTAAAGCCTATAAAACCTCGGCGTACGCGCTACTGGCGAGCGAAGGGCGATTTTTCTGTCCGCAAAGTAATACGCGGTAAAGAAAATTATATACGGCGCAAGTCCCGCAACCGCCGCCCATTCCCCAGCGAAGGGAAAGCACAGCGAAATCACCGCGCAAGAGAGAAGGCACAAAAGCGCCAAAAGGCAAAAACGCGTAAAAGTTAAGTTGCCCTTCTTTTTCAGCCATTTAAAAAACTTTTTATTGCCGTACCCGGACGACTGCAAAACACCGGCGCTCTTATAAGCCGCTATGCAAAGCATGGCGGCGAAGGCTATCGCAATTGCGACGCACTCTACTGTCTTGGGAACGGAAACGAAAATGCCCACGATTAAATCTCCGTAAGGAATTTAAAAATCTCTGTATTGAAAGCGTCGGGATATTCCGAAAAGCAGAAATGTCCTCCGCGCGTTAATAAAAGGTTGCTGTCCGCAATTAAAGAGTTGAATATTTTTCCCTCTTCATCGGGCGGGGTTACCGTATCGCTCTGTCCGTAAAGCAAAAGCGTTTTGCACTTTATATTTGCGGCAAAGTCTTTTAAGTCCTCGTTTACTATCTTTTTATAGCTCTCGCGCATTAAGGGCGAAAGAGTTCTGTACTCGGCGCTGCCGAAGTGCTTTTCGGCAAACCGCGGAAAAATCTTTTTTATCCGCCTGTACGCCTTCACCTTTTTTAAATATTCGGCGGATCTCTCTTTAACTATTCCCGCGCCGCCGGTAATTATAAGCCTGTCGGCTTCACCGCCGCTTCCTATATATTTTATTGCTACCCTCGCACCGAACGAGTGGGCTATTATATGCGGTTTATCTAATTTTGCCGCGCTGATATACTCACTTAACCAGTCGCAGTAGTCGGAAACCGACCACGGAAAGTCTATCTCCGCGCTCGCGCCGAAGGCGGGCATATCGGGCGCGGTAACTTTAAATTGCCGCGACAGAAATTTTATCTGGTAATAAAAACTTTCCTTGCACGACTTATAGCCGTGCAAAAGCAAAATATCCTTACCGCTTCCATCGCGGATTTCGGATACGAATTTACCGTCTAAAAGAATTTTACACCTCTTATACTAAAACGCTTACGTCGAAAAACGCACGGGCGGATTTACTCCGACCGTTAAGCGTTTTACGACAAAAGCAACCTCACGGCAAAGATTTTGCGCGAGCAAAAGATTTGCCGTGAACTGTTATAGTTCCTTGACCATCACAAGACAGTCCTCACCGTCGGAATAGTAACGCGTGCGCGCATAAGCCCCTTTAAAGCCGTTTTTAAGATAAAGGCTCATTGCGGCGGAGTTGGATACCCGAACTTCCAGAAACACCTTTTCAACGCCCTTTAACTTAGCATAATTGCAAAGCTCGGCAATGATTGCGCTTGCAACTCCGCTGTGGCGATAAGGCTCGGTTACGGCAATGTTGTCTACGTCCGCGCTGTCGGCGGCAATAGTAATTCCGCCGTACCCCTCTATCTCTCCGCAGTCCTCGCAAACCACGCCGTAAAAGGCGTCCGACTCGAAGGACGAAGCAAGCATTTTAAAGCTCCAGGGCTCCTGTGGGAAGCACTCTTTTTCTATCTCGGATATACGCAGAATGTCCTCGTACTTCCACCGTCTTATCAGCATTTTTTCGCCTCCTCCGCCTGCGACTTCCTGACGTAAAGCGCGCGCACCTCGCGCGACAGCTTACTGTCGTTTTGGCAGACCGCGGGGTAAAGACAACTCCCCGCATCGAGGCGAGTGTAGTTATTAAGAGGCAAATCTTCGAAGCCGTAAAGGGGGGCGCCGAGAGCAGCAACCTTTTCTCCGTCCATATAGCAGGGTTCGAGCGTAACGCTTTTGTCCGCGCCGTAACCGCAAACGTAGTAGTGGCCATGCGCCGCGTCTATGACGACGTAAAAATTTTCGCTGTTGACATTATATGCAATTAAGTCAAAAGAGGTGATAGAAAGCATGGGCTTGTCCGCGGCGAGCGCAAAGCCCTTTACGGTGGACACGCCTATACGTATGCCCGTAAAAGATCCCGGTCCCGTTACCGCCGCAAAAAAATCGCACTCTCTCGGGGTAAGGTCTACTTCCTTAAAAGCTTTGTCCACCTCGTCCATTAATATTACAGAGTGCTTCATGGCGCACTCGGGGATATGGCGCAAAGTGCGCTTTTCACCCTTTACGGCAAGAACGGAAAGATAGCGCGACGACGTGTCTACCGCAAGAAAATTACTCATAAATAATTTGCCTTCCCTCCTCTCCCGTTTTTTTTATCGTAACCTTTTTAACCCTTTCGGGTAGAACGTCCGCAATGTTTTGCGCCCACTCGATAAGGCACACTCCGTACGCGTAGAAGTAGTCGCAAAGCCCCAAAGCTTCTGCCTGCGCGCCGCTTTGCAGACGGTAGCAGTCAAAGTGGTACAGCTTGCCCTGATAGTCGTTCATATACGCGTAAGTGGGACTTAAAATTTCATCCTCTATCCCCAGACCCTTTGCAACGCCCTTGGCGAATACGGTTTTACCCGCGCCCATTTCGCCGTTCAGTAAAACGACGTCGCCGCCTTTCAGCGTCCTTGCGAAGTCTTTCCCGCAATTTAAAGTTTTTTCTGGGCTGTCGGATAAAATTATTTGCATTTAAATCACCTTGAATTATTTTAGCATAACGCGCGGTATTTTGCAATAACTTGTAACAACTTTTAATTTGCGGCAATTTTAAAGCGGACTTTAATCAAGCCCGCTTATTTTTTATTTCTTTTTGCTTTTATCGCGCTTTTGCTTTTTGTACTCGTTACATTCCTTTTCGTAGCCGAAGTCGCACTTCATTTCTCCGTTGGTCGGCTCGCCGGTTATAGAGCAAACCTCGCAGTCGCGCTCAAAGTCGTAATAACAGTTAGGACAACCTTTCATTATACCCTCCGTATAAAGTTTGTCCAATTTCTACTGTTTTTCTACCTGAATATTAAATCTTTTATAACTTCGCCCGCAATTATAAGCCCCGCAACTGACGGAACGAACGAAACGCTTGCAGGCACCTCCGCGCAGGGTTTTGCGGGCTCTTCCTTCGAATAGACTACTTTGAGCTTGTCTATGCCGCGCTTCTTTAATTCGCGGCGCATAACCTTTGCAAGGGGACAGACCGAAGTTTTGTAAATGTCCGCAACCTCGAATGAGGTCGGGTCAAGCTTGTTGCCCGCGCCCATACAGCTAATAACCGGAACGCCGCACTTTTTCGCGTTCCCGATTATCGTAAGCTTGCCGGTAACCGTGTCTATCGCGTCTACGATATAATCGTACTTTGAAAAGTCGATTTTATCTTGCGTGTCGGGCGTATAAAAAAGCTTGTGCGCAGTAACCGCACAGTCGGGGTTTATATCCTTTATGCGTTCGGCGGCAACGTCAACCTTAAACTTGCCGACAGTCTTGTGCGTTGCAATAATTTGCCTGTTGATATTTGTAACGCTTACCTTATCGTTATCGATAATATCCAGCGCGCCGATGCCCGAGCGGGCAAGGGCTTCAACCGTATAACCGCCAACGCCGCCGACGCCGAACACCACCACCCGCGCGGAGGATAACTTTTGCATTGCCTCTTTGCCGAGCAATAATTCTGTTCTTGAAAAAGCTTCAGCCATATACTTTATACTTCCTCGTTTTTCTTTTTACGCTTTGAAAATTTTTCGTTCGTAATCTTTATAAGTCTTGACAGCGGCTTGTACAATATAAGCACCGCCACGGTCATAATTACGGTCTTTACAAAGTTGAAAAGCACCGCCCAGTACCAAACGGTGAGGTAAAACTTCATTCCGTTCGCCCAGGGCGTTCCCGCATACAAATTAAGATAGAACGGGAAGGTTAAAAGATAGTTTACTGGTATTGACCAGACAACCTGACTTACGCAAGCTATTGCAAGAGAGATAAGGACAGCCTTTATACCCTTGCGCTTTTTATAAATTATCGACGGAATTAAAATGTACGGCAGCATTATCAAGATGTTAGCCACCTCGCCTACGCCTATCGTCTGAGTAAAGCAAAGTGCGTACAAAAACTCTTTAATAACGCTGACGACTACGCCCGCAACGGGACCGAGCGCAAAGCCCGCAATCATTACGAACACGCCCGAAAAATCGATTTTAAGAAATGGCACTACGGGGATTATGCTGAACTCGAACCACGGCAGGCGCAGAATAAACGACAGCGCCGTAAACACGGCTAGATACGCCATTCGCGTTGCTGTAAAGTAATTTGCGAAAACTTCTCTCGCACTGCATTTTTTTCTGACTTGCACAGGCTGTGCCCCGGTTTCTTGCTCCGCCGAAACTTCGGCGGGTTGCTCTTTCGTTTCTTCCATAATAAGAACTCCTGAAAAATTTATTTTTAAAGTCGTTCTTTGTAAATATAAGCGCCCCGAAAATTTTCGGAGCGCTTAAAAAACGATATGTCTCGCTTTAAAAATTCTTTTATCATCCGGACTGTAACCGTAGGTACGGGAATTGCACCCGTTCGGGGTTTACCTAAAAAACGGAAAACCTTCGTGGACTGTTACCACCAGTGGGGAATTTCACCCCGCCCCAAAGAATAACTTTAAATTGTAACTACATTATATTGTCTACTGCTTGGCTTGTCAACAATATGAACGCAATTTTTTATTTTACTTCAATTCGGGCAGTTTGCCGTCGGTTATCGTCCATACCGTTTCGTCAAGGTTGAGGTTTGCCCTCTGCCACGAGGCGGAAAGCCACTCGTCGTTATTTACTACGCTTATGCCGCTTGCCGTGCAGTCTATCAAAGTTGACTGCGATTTGACGAAGCAGTTTTCAACTGTATATCCGCCGTCTACGTTGCCCGCAATTCCGCCAAGATAATTTTGCTTATCCGTGCCGCTGTTTACAGTGATAGTTCCCGTATACAGACAGTTTTCAATACTCTCGGGGTCCGTTGCCTTCGTCCGCGCGATTATGCCAGCGCAGTAAACGTCCGCGTCCGTTCCGTCCACTTGCAAATCTACCGAGCTTATACAGTTTTTAACGCTGCCCGTGTCGTTGATATAACTGCCCGCGGCAATGCCGCCGACGTAGCATTTTGCACAACCTGTTACAAGGTTGTTGTACGTAGGGTCGCCCGAAGCCGAAATTTGCCCGCTTGCAATACAGTCGTTCATTTTTGTCCGGGCGTTGAAGCTGCCGGCAATTCCACCCATCTCAGCCCTCTTTGCACCCAAAGCGGAAAGCTGTACCTGCGCACTGCACTTATTGATTTTTGTGCCGGTGTAGGCTTCGCCCGCGATTCCGCCCGCCGAAACGTAGTAGCTGTTTTCAGCCGTCATGCTCATTGTAATCTTTGCACTGCAACCTGTAATTTCGTTATTGCCCGTAGAGGTGTTGCCGGCAATTCCGCCGAAGTCATAACTCTTTTCCGCGGCTTTGCCATTCTGAACGGTAAATGTTACGTCGGCAGTACAGTTCTCTATTTTTCCCGCAACGCCGAGATTGCCCGCAATTCCGCCCAGACGTAAGCCGTCCGAGCTACTCGAGACCTCGTTAATAATCATCTCGCCCGAAACATGGCAGTTGACTACGCTCTTGGTTTCGTCCGTAAGCAGACCTACTCTGCCGAACTGAGGTCTTTTGTTCAGCGTGTAAATAATATTTTCAACCGTCAGATTTTTTATAGTGCTGTTGGTGCCCGAGGAGAATAGTCCGCTTTCGTTGCCTCCGTTAAGCGCGGTATCGATTTTAGGGGATATAAGCTTTTTGCCGTTGCCGTCAAGATTACCCTTTAAAGATATCGAGCCGACTGCCGCGGTCGGGAAAGTTATATCGCTAATAAGCTTATAGTAAGTAACCGTCGAGCGGCTGACCTTTAAAAGCTCGTCATAAGTGTTGATAAGATAAGGTTTTTCCTCGGTGCCCAAGCCTCCGTAATAATCAATATAATGTACGTCTATACTGCACGGCTCGCTTGCAAAAGCTTTATCCGTCTGCTTAAATCTGACCAGTACCTTATATGCGCCCTTGCGGGTATAGGTATGCTCCCCGCTGTCGGTATAGGTTGCGCCGTTATTGAAGCTTGCTTCCATTGCCGAAGTAAAGTTTGTAAGCGTAATTTTGCCGTACTCCTGCGTAAAGTCCACTCCCTCGGGAATGCCCGAAGCCGCCGCACGCAGCGTAGTTGCGCTTATCTGTATAGCGTCGCTGGGCTTCGTGTCTCCGTTCTCCGCAGTGCGCGCGTATACCGTATACTCGGTATTTGGCTCGAGATTTTCAAAAACGTAGCTGTCCGAATACTCGCCTATATGCATTTTTTCGGTCCACTCGTTTCCGTCGAGACTTAACTGAACATAATGCGCATAGTCCTCGGCATATACGCAGTCAATAACCTCGATACTGCTGTCGGTAATTTCGCCGAGCGCTATTTCCACGGGAGCGACACCTTTACGTCCGCCGTCTTTACCGAAAAGGTTACACGCCGCCGAAATCACGCAAGCGCAAGACGCGGCAGCCAAAGCCAAAATAAATACAAATTTCTTTTTCATTTCCGTTGCCTCCGCTGTTAATGTTAGCTTGTGCAACCGCGAAAAACAACCTACTTTGCCTTGCAATTTTGTCAACTTTGCTTTGCAATTAAAAAAACCGCGCGTCAATCGCGCGGTTTTTTATTCTTTTTATGAAACACTGCTACTATCGTAAACACAATTGCAAACAGCACCGTGTACGAAACGCAAAGCATGGGGATAATCATCGTCTTGAACTGGGGGTCGTCTTTGCCGACTACTATAGCCATCAGTAAAAAGCTTAAAAACGTAAAAACACCGACCGCGGCGAAAAACCACAAAAAGGTATTAAAGAAAATCTTTTTCCACAGCCGCTTGTCTTCCGCCTTGCTTTCAGCGCTTAACGCTACGGCAGGCACAGCCGCCGCGACAGCCTCCCCTAAAGCTACGGGCATCACCCCTTCCGCAGCGGCTCCGTTACCCGTAAAGCCGTCTAAGCTGACGCCGAAAAAGGCGCACATTGCGGCAACGTTGTCATAGTCGGGGACGCTTTGGTCTGTCTCCCATTTGGATACCGACTGCCTTGAAACGTTTAACGCGGCGGCAAGCTCTTCTTGGGAGAGTCCCTTTTCCTTTCTCAACGAATATATTTTTTCACCCAGTTTTTCCATAACTCGATATTACCACAAAAGACGGAGTTTGTCAATTTTGTGCGGGTAATACAAAGTTACTTTAATTTGGGAAGTTCTCCCTCCGCTATCGTCCATACCGTTTCGTCAAGCTTTAAATTTTCCCTCTGCCACGATGCGGAAAGATAAGTCTCTTCCTCAACTGCGGCAGCTCCGCTTTCCGTAACGACGTCAGGCGAGGGCTGGGTCTTTATAAAGCAGTTTTTAACTTCGCACGTTGCGCCGTTGTTATCATAGTTACTGCCCAAAATTGCTTGTATATAGTTGTATTTTTCCGAATCGGTATTTACGGCGATATTCCCCGTATACAGACAGTTTTCAATAAACCTCTCTCCCGTATCGCCGTGTCCGCTATACGCGTACGCGTCGCCCATAATGCCGCCGCACTTAACGTTCAGCCCCGTACCGTCAATACTGATATCAACCGAGCTTACGCAACCAGACACACTGCATGAACCGTTTGAGAACCGTCCGCCTATGATACCGCCGGCGTGGCACAAATCGCTTGAATGATTTGACGAAGCGGGTTTTTGCACTACTATTTGACCACATGCAAAACAGTTGACGATAGCGGCGCCTTTTAACTGTTCGGTATCGTTCGAGCCCCCCGCAATTCCGCCGACGTAGGCGTCGGAAGCGCAGGCATATATATCAACTTCCGCGCTGCAGCCAGACATTAAAACGTCGCCTTTACTGCCCGTTATACCTCCCGCGTAAAGTCTGCCTATATCGCTGTTCGTCATGCGGAGAGACATATTTGCACTGCTGTTTGAAATTTCGCCCGTATAATAGCACAGACCTATAAGTCCGCCTGCGAACAAGTCCTTATACGAGCCCGAGTTTCCGTCGTATTTTATACTGACGTCCGCAGAACTGTTTTGTATTTCACCGCCGTAAACAAGGTATCCCGCAAGACCGCCGCAATATCCTTCCGCGCCGTTAAGTATTACCTCTCCGCTTACGTTACAGTTTATAAGCGTATCGGCAGTGCTTGCTAAAATTCCTATGCGCGCGTTGATTATTGCAGACGAAGTTATCACCGCGTTTTCAACGGTAAGGTTTTTCGCTGAAACCGTGCCGCTGAAAATCGCCGCGCCGTTATCAGAACTGTTTTCGGCGTTTTTGATTTTGGGGGATATAAACTTTTTGCCGTTGCCGTCAAGCGTGCCCGTAAATTTAACGGGCAGGCACTCCTCCGCGGGGAATGTTATATCGTTTAAAAGCTTATAGTAGTTGCTCTTATCGTTTAAAAGGCGAAGCTCCTCATAAGAGGATACGATATAGGGTTTCCCCTCTGTGCCTAAACCTCCGAAAAAGTCAGAGTACTGCACTTTAACAGTTGCGGGCTCGCCCTCGAAGCACCTGTCGCTCAATTTGTATCTTACCAGTATTTCGTACTCGCCCTTTTGCGTATAGGTGTGCTCGTAAATATCCGAATAAGTCTCGCCGTTATCGAAGCTTACTTCCATTTCGGGGGTTATGCCTGTTAATGTTATCTTGCCGCGCTCCTGGGCGTAATCAACTTCGGGCAGGTTAGTATTGACCGAGCGCAAAGTTCTTACCATTTTGGTTACGGGGTCGCTCGGCAACAAATCGCCCCAGCCGTGTCCGCGGCCGTATACTGTGTACTCGGTATTGGATATAAGGCCAGTGAACTTAGGAGTGCTTTCCTCAATCCAGTTTTCGCCGTCAATGCTGAACTCGGCGCGGTACGTTTCGCCGTCGGCGTAAACCCAGTCTACAATCTCTATCGTCGTGTCGGTTACTTCGCCTATCGTGAAGTCGACGGGCCCGTCCGCCTTTTTCTTTTCCAACATAAAGCATGCGGCGCTACCTGCGCACGCGCATACAATTGCGGCAAGCGCCGCGCACAATACAAGTTTTATTTTCATATTAAACCTCCGCATAAAATAATAATGCGTGATACAAAACTTTTCAACCAACTTTAGTTTACATCCCGCCTATTAGCCTTTACACGCGCTAAAAAAGCCGCGCTTTATTTGCGCGGCTTTTTGCTCTTTTTTGTTAACGCTACTACTACGCCCGTAACTATGCCGAAAATGACTATTGCCATAACGGCTATCATAGGCACTACTCTCGTCCATATTATGCGGTCTTGCTCTAACGTCAGCATAAATACAAACGTTATGGTTGCCATAAGCCCCATAAGCGCAAAAAACAGTACGAGCGATATGATAAGTATTTTAAGCCATACTTTCTTTCGCGGTTTTTCGGCAGGCTGAACTTCCGTTTCGGCGGGTGTATAGGGCTGCGCTTGCGCAACCGCCGTTTCAGACGCGGGACCGCAGCCTATAAGGCTGTCGGCGCTTACTCCGAAATACGCACACATTGCGGCAATATTATCCGCGTCGGGAATGCTTTGCCCCGTCTCCCACTTGGATACGGACTGTCGGGAAACGAATAGGGCGGAAGCAAGCTCTTCCTGGGAGAGTTCTCTCTCACGCCTCAACGCGCTTATTTTTTTACCTATGCTGTTCATACGTAAATATTAACACAAAACTTTTTTGTTGTCAATTTTTAAGG
>JAIDRX010000004.1 GCA_029061495.1 Clostridia bacterium | reverse complement strand
ATCGAGCACGGCTTTTTTGTAATCGGTGCAATTCTGTCCGAAAACTTTACTCAGCTCGCCGCAAAGCTCGTCGGCTTGCTTTCGCAGTTCGTCGCCCTCGCGCTCTAAAATTTTCAACTCGCGCGTACAGTCGTTTACGGCAGTCTGCGCGTCCCTTAAAGCTACTTTGCAGTCGTTTACTGCGTTTGTAAGCTTTTCGCGCTCTTCGCCTGCGGACTGAAGTTCTTTAAGCTGTCTTTGAGCCTCAGCAATGGAAAAGTCCTTGACCTGATATACTCTGTCCTTGTACGTTTCGATTTGTTGTTTTAATTCTCTGCTGATAAACTTATACAAATCGGAGTCGTCGCGGTAAAAGTTTACCTGTCCGTTAAGTCCTACGAAGTAGTCGAGCGAATTGACGTACTCGTCCTTTAAAACCGCGCCTTTAAAGGCAACGTTTATAATTTTATCCAAGTCAGCCGCGCCCAAATCCGCTAAGGCTTTTTCTACGGCGGTAAGATTATCCTGTGCCACTTTCTGCTTATCGTTAAGCGTTGAAAGCTCTGCAGACTTTGTACGGTATTCCGCGCGCTTATTATCAAGCTGTTTATATAGCGCGGCAAGCTTTTCGGGCTTGCCCTCGCAAGACGCGTACTTTGCCGAAAGCGTTATGCACTTTTCTATTTTTTCGTCAAAGTCAGCGGTTGCACTCTTTTCGGTAAGCTCTGCAATTAACTTTTCAGTATTTTGTGTATCGAGCTTTATTTGTCCGATATATTCTTTAAGCGTTTGCGATTTTTGCGTTTTGTCGGATATATCCTTGTCGGTTTCAGCTATCGCCTTGCAAGCAGGCGCCGCTTTAAGCCCTGCCCTAAGCTCCTTCATCTGCGGCTTTTGCTCAGACAAATTAGACAGCTTTTCAATTACACCGTTCAGCTCAGCCCTCTTTTCACAGAGTGCCTTTAATGCCGAAAATTTCTTTTCAGCGCTTTCGCTTTGCTTGACTATTGAGTCTATCTCTTTACTTTTTGCCTCAATTTGCTCTTTAGTTGATTTTAAAGCTTCGTCCGAAACGTCGGCATAAACTTCAAGCTTTGAGACAATTCCGTTATATACAAGTTCGGCTTCGCTCTCGCGCGCCTTTATACGCTCTTTCAGCCTGTCGCCGTATCTGTACAGCGAAAACAGCCTTTCAATTAAAGATATTCTTTCCGACGGTTGCGATTTGACGAATTGCGAAAACTCGCCCTGAGGAAGCGCGATACACTTCCTGAAATCCTCCGCGTCAACGCCCAGAATATCCGTTATCTTTTTGGTTACCGTAGTTGCATTATCGGCAACGCTGAGTCCGTCCTCGTAAAGCTCGGCTTTGTGCGTACCGCTCTTTTTCTTTAAACTGCGCTCAACTGAGTATCTTTTGCGCTTGCCATCGTGTACGACGTCAAACTCGAATTTAACTTCAGCGCTATCGCTTCGGTAATTTATAATATCAAGCTTTTCTTTACTGCGCTCCACTTTGCCGTACAGGGCAAAATTGATGCAGTCTAAAATCGTGCTTTTGCCGCTGCCTGTGTCTCCGAAAATTCCGAAAATTCCGTTCCTTGTCAGTTTTTCAAAATCTATTTCAGTCTGCTCGGAAAAGCTGTTGATACCTTTAAACTGTAATTTTATAGGTTTCATTCTTCCTCCGTTAACGACAGGAACAATGCCAAAAGCTCCTCGGGCGGAGCATTATCGTATTTAAGCTTATAAAATTCGGTAAAAAGCTGCGACGAGCTTTTTTCTTTATTAGATATTTTCCCTACTTCGTTCTGCATACGCGCAACGTTTGCTTTTAAAGAAACGAGGTTTTCGCACTCGTGCAAAGCCGAGCTTTCCGCAGGAGTCAACGGCGCGGAGAGGTTTAAAGTAAGCTCTACAAAGCACTGCGCGTTTGCATTTAAAAGCTTTACTCCGTCCGCCGCACAATTAGCCTGCAAGCGGATTAAATTTTTAGAAGCTTTTAAAGCAATCTGCTTGAAATTTTTAACGCCATCGCCGTCGATATCGAAAACGTTGACGGACTTCTCCTTTCCAGCCTCGTCAAACGAAAATTGCATAATAGCGCCACTGTAATAGACGTTTGCACCTATTTTCTGCCGTCTGTGCAGATGCCCCAGTGCACAGTAATCGCAGTCTGGTAGCATTGCGGTAGGAACTATCCTTGCGCCGCCCAAATCTATTTCCCTTTCACTGTCGCCGGTAAGTCCGCCGGCAACGAATATGTGCGAGAGAAATATCGACGGGATTTTTTTCGTTTTACCGCGCTCGCCGTAGGCTATCCAGCGCGACATTTTGTCGTTAAAGCTTTCGTCCGACTTACCCTCTTTAAAACGCGCCTCGTTGGGGTACGGCAAAAGGTTTATATAAACCTGTTCTCCCTTGTCGTTTTCAAACACGACGTAGCCGCTATTGCTGTCAACAACTTTTACGCAGGCAGTAGCCCCGCCTTCCGTCTTTTGTAAATTGTTGCCGACGATATACACGCCCAACTCACGCGCAAAAGACGAAGCCGCTGTTAATCGGACGTAATCGTCGTGGTTTCCGCTTATTATCATTACGGCGCAATGCTTTGCAATTTGCTTTACGCCGTCGTAAAAAATCTGTTCTGCCTCCGCCGACGGAGTATAGGTGTCGTAAACGTCGCCCGCTACGAGCACAAGCTCTATCTCTTCACGTTCGCAGATTGAACTTATCTCGGACAGAACGGCGCGGTACTCGTCATACCGCTCTCTGCCCATCAGTTTTTTACCGATATGCCAATCGGACGTATGCAAAATTTTCATATAAGACTAAAATTTGCAGGAAATTAAGACAAATGTATTTGATTTTTTTCGTACTTACACTTATAATATATTTTACCTAATTATTATAGTCCTTTTGAAAGAATAAATCAAGCGTTACAACGGAGTTTGAAAAAATGGCTTTTATTTCGGTTTCCGACAATCTTGCAAAAAAATCGTTTACAAGCGTCGAAAACAAATTTATAACTAAATATTTGCCAGTTTTAGAGCCCGTCGCCGTCAAAGTGTACCTCTATTCACTGTATATTTACGGCAGCGGACAAACTTCCTGTACGGTTGAGGATTTGGCGAACAGTCTTAGTCTTACCGAAAGCGAGGTTAAAAACTACTTCAATTACCTTGAAGAATTCGAGCTGGTTTCCGTTCTTTCATACAACCCGTTCGAGGTTAAAATTCTCGACGCGGACAACGTTTACGGCGCACCTAAAAAGTTTAAGCCCGAAAAGTACTCCGACTTTACCAAAAACGCGCAAAACGTTATAAAAGGTAGAATGATTTCAACAAACGAGTACAGAGAGTACTTCTATTTGTTGGAAGAATACGGCTTCGAGCAGAACGCGCTTATAATGATTATGAATTACTGCGCGGGACTTAAAGGCGACGACGTTAAAGTTCAGTACATTAAAAAAGTTGCCAAAAGCTTTGCCGAACAGGGCGTTACAACCGCCAAAAAAGTCGATGAAAAACTGTTCGATTACAAGGCCTCCACTTCCGCTTTGATCAAAATTTTCGAAGCATGCGGAATAACGAGAAAAGCCGACTTTGACGACGAAAAACTTTACAAAATATGGACAGAAAAATTCGGGTTCAGCGATAAAGCTATAATTGCGGCGGCTAAAGGCTTTAAAGTGAAAACTGTTGAAAGACTTGATGCAAGCCTTAGCGAGTTACACCGAAACAATAAAATTGACGTTAAAGAAATTAACGACTACTGCAAAAACAAAAACGCGGCAATTAAAGCCGCTTTCGATATCGCAAATATTTTGGGCGTAACCGTACCCAAGGCTACCCCCTACGTTGAAAATTATATAAACGTTTGGTACGATTACGGCTATTCGTTTGCGGCTTTAAAAATAATTGCCGAATACTGTTTTAAACAAAATAAAACCTCCTTCGAGGATATGAACGAGCTCATCCAAAGCACATACAACGACGGCATTATAACGGAAGAAAGCGTTGCGTTGTATATAGACAATCTGAACACGGAAAATGCGTTTATAAAAGAAATTATTTCAACCTGCGGGCTTACGAAAAAGATTATTTCTTCCGACAGGGAAAACCTTGCAAGATGGCGCGGTTGGAACTTCGGCAACGACATGATTTTGCAAGCCGCTAAAATGGCTTCCGACAAATCTAACCCCGTAGCTTATATGAATGCAGTCCTCTCCTCCTGGAAAGCCGAAGGAATTTTCAGTACGGACAAAATTGCGGCAAAAGTGCCCGCGACAAAAACAGCAAACAACCAAAGCCGTGTTGAGCGTGCGGAAATTGAACAGCATTATTATGATTTGCGCCATGCCGCCGAGGACGCCGCAGAAAAAGCTTTAAGCAAGGCAAAATC
>JAIDRX010000039.1 GCA_029061495.1 Clostridia bacterium | reverse complement strand
GTCTTAAAAGTCTTGATAAAATGCTTTACGACGTAGCGGCGGCAAGGCTTGCGGATATAAACGATTCTATGCACGCGCTTGCCGAAAGACTTGAAATATCAAAGAGCTGTATAAACCACAGAATGAGAAGAATTCTTGAACTCGCGGATTCGCTTGGCAAGGATTGAGGAAAAGGATATGACGGATTTCGTACATCTGCATCTGCATACGGAGTATTCGCTTTTAGACGGCGCGTGCAAGATAGACAACTTAATAGAGCACTGTAAAACCAACGGAATAAATACGGTATGCATAACCGATCACGGCAACATGTACGGCACTCTTCAGCTTGCCGAAAAGGCGGCGGTTGCAGGGCTTAAATACATAATCGGCTGCGAGTTTTACGTTACCAAAGATATGAACGACAAAACCTCGAACACAGCCGAGCATTTAATTTTGCTTGCCAAAAACAGGCAGGGGTACATAAACCTTGTGAGACTCGACTCGATGGCTTTTGTGGACGGGTTTTACTATAAACCCAAAATCGACTACAAGGTTTTAAAAGAGTATTCAGATGGTATTATCTGTCTTTCCGCATGTCTTGCTGGTGGAGTTCCGCGCAGACTGCTTGCGGGCGACTACGACGGAGCGAAAGAGTTAGCGCTGTATCTAAAAGACGTTTTTAAAGACGATTTTTATATCGAAATTCAGGACCACGGTCTCGAGGAAGAAAAGCGCCTTTTACCGCTTTTAGTTAAGCTTGCAAACGAAATAGGGGTTGAACTCGTCGCAACCAACGACGTGCATTATCTCGCTAAGGAAGACGCGCAGTTGCAAGATGTTCTGATGTGTATTCAGATGAAAAAGCAGCTTGACGACCCCAAGCGTATGAAATTTGCAACAGACGAGTTTTATTTTAAATCCGGCGACGAGATGGCGGCGCTTTTTCCCAATTTGCCGCAGGCGATCTCAAATACGCGCGTCATTGCCGATAAGGTTGTGGAGCCCGCGTTCAACTTAAATAAAAAGGGATATCCCGAAAAGGATAACACGTTAATTCCCACGTATACGCCGCCCGACGGAAGCACTGCCGAGCAGTATTTAAGACGTCTTACAAGCGATGGGCTTATAAAGCGCTACGGCACTCCCGGTCAGCGCGAGCTTGACAGAGCGGAGTACGAGCTTAACATAATTTGCAGTATGGGCTACGCAGATTATTACCTCGTTGTCTGGGACTTTATAAACTGGTCCAAAGAGCAGGGTATACCGGTAGGACCGGGACGAGGCTCGGGCGTAAGCTCGATAGTCGCGTACTCGATAGGCATTACCGACGTAGAGCCTTTGCAGTATGATTTGCTGTTCGAAAGGTTTCTGAACCCCGACAGAGTCTCAATGCCCGACTTCGATATCGATTTCTGCACGGACAGGCGCGAGGAAACTATTGAATACGTCCGCCAAAAATACGGACGTGAAAACGTCTGTCAGATAGTAACATTCGGTACTATGGCGGCAAAAAACTCTATAAAAGACGTCGGAAGAGTCATGCGCGTGCCGTATTCCGAAACGGATAGACTCACCAAAATAATGGACGGCAAAACTTCTATCGGAGATTTGCTCGGACGGCGCATTGACGGCGCTTTGAAAAAGTTCGAAGCAGAAACGGACGAGGACAAAAAAGCTGAACTTGGCGCAAAACTCGACGAGTTGAAAGCGGTTAAAAACAGCGAATTCTGCGAAATTTACGAAACGGACGACGTTTTGCACAGAGTCATAGATATGGCTCTCAAAATCGAAGGAATGCCCCGCCAGACCGGTATTCACGCCGCAGGCGTAGTAATATGCCAGAAAAGAATCGCCGACAACGTTCCCCTGTCGCGTAACGGAGAGGATATAACGACTCAGTACGTCGCAAAGGAAATAGAGTCGCTCGGAATGTTGAAAATGGACTTCCTTGCGCTGGTTACTTTGACTGATATAAAAAAGTGCGTCGATTATATAAGGGAGGACTACGGCAAGGAAATCGACTTTAATAAAATAGGTTACACCGACGCGGGCGCGTTCTCGCTCATTTCCGAGGGCGACACCGACGGAGTGTTCCAGCTCGAAGCCGGCGGCATGAAACGCTTCATGAAAACCTTGAAGCCCGACTGCCTCGAAGACTTAATCGCGGGCGTGTCATTGTACCGCCCCGGCCCAATGAAGTTTATCGACTCGTTCTGTCGCAGAAAGCACGGGGAGGAGAGTATAACCTATGACTGTGAAGCCGAGGAAAAGATTTTAAAAGTTACCTACGGTATTCCCGTTTATCAGGAACAGGTTATGCAGATATTCCAGTTCCTTGCAGGCTTCTCTCTAGGCGAAGCGGACCTCGTGCGCCGCGCCATGGGTAAAAAAGATAAAAAGACCCTTATGGCGCAAAAGGAAAAGTTTATAAACGGCGGCATAAGCGATATAAACGGAAGTACTATAGACGGTTGCGTTAAAAACGGAATTTCCGCAGACGTTGCAAATAAAATTTTCGGCGATATGGAGGGCTTTGCCTCGTACGCGTTCAATAAATCACATGCGGCGGCGTATGCCGTTCTCGCGTATCAGACGGCTTGGCTTAAAAAGTATTACTGCAAAGAATTTATCTGCGCGCTCTTAAACAACCGTCTCAGCAAAATAGACGAAACTACAAAATACGTTTTGTACTTAAAGGAAAAGGGATACAAGGTTTTCCCTCCCGATATAAATAAAAGTAAAACCGTATTCACCGTTGAAAACGACGGTGTGCGTTTCGGGCTGTCGGCGCTCAAAGGCGCGGGTCAGGGCGTTGTTGACGTTATAATAGAGGAGCGCACTAAGAACGGACTTTTCAAGGACTTCCCCGACTTTATTACGCGCTGTATAGGTTCGCTTAACTCAAGACTTGTAGAGGGGTTGATTTATGCGGGTGCTTTTGACGAAATGGGTGTAAAGCGCTCACAGCTTGCGCAGGTTTACGAAGGCTTGTGCGAAAGAGCGAAGTCGATAAACAAACAGCACAACAGCGCACAGATGAGTCTGTTCGGCGACGTCCTCGAAGAGGAAACGCTCGAAGTGGAGTATCCCGATATTCCCGAGTACGACGTAAGCGAAAAGCTTTCAAAAGAAAAGCAGGTTATAGGCGTTTACGTCAGCGGACACCCTTTCGAAAAGTATATGCACGCGTTTACTGATTGCACGTTCGATTGCTCTATGCTTGAGGATTATGTGGAAGATGACGACGGAAACCGCACATATAACCGTATTTCCGATGGTATGCGTATTACTATGGCAGGCATAATCGGCTCTTACAGGCGAACGACAACGAAGCGTACTGGCAATTTTATGGCGTTTTTAACCATCGAAGACGTTTACGGAAGTTTAGAGTGCGTTTGCTTTCCGTCCTCGTATGAAAAATTTAAGGGCGATATAGCCGCCGACAAAATAGTAAAAGTAAAGGGCAAACTTGACATCGACGGAGAAAAGGGAATATCTTTAATAATAGATGATCTTGTAGCGGTTGACGAAACACAAATTGCAAACGGCGGTGCAAAGGATAATAAGCATACGCAAGCCGTTCTTTGGCTGAATGCCAGGAAGTTAGACGATGCGACTTTTGACGAGTTTGTAAATATGCTTGGCAACTATGACGGTGAAACGGTCTGCAAAATCGTCCGCGGTACAAAGTGCTACGTTTTGCCTTCGGGCGTAAATTATTGCCGCGGTCTTTTAGCCGAACTCGGCGCGTTTATTAACGAAGAAGACATAAAGTACGTAGAAGCATAAATTTTCGTTAAAAATAACAATAAAAAATATTTTTTCAAAATTGTTGTCTTTTTAATGTGTTTCTGTTATAATATAAACTTGAAATGATGAAATTCTGTTCATTGCGGCAATAGGGGGCTAAGCGTGAACGCATACTCAGTGCGGAGGTTTATATGAAAAGAATAGGCTTGCTTACGAGCGGCGGCGACGCTCCCGGTATGAACGCCTGTATAAGGGCGGTAGTCCGTACGGCTCTTTACTTCGGTATCGAGGTTTACGGAATCGAGCGCGGCTATCAAGGTCTTATCGACGACGAGATGGTTTCAATGGAAATGCGCTCGGTGTCCGATATCGTCCAGAGGGGCGGCACAAAGTTGAGAACCGCAAGATGTCTTGAAATGCTTACTAAAGCGGGACAGAAAAAGGCTGTCAAAACTCTTGAAGCAAGGGGCATAGAGGGCCTTGTCGTCATAGGCGGCGACGGTTCCTTCAGGGGTGCAAAATGCCTTTCTGAAGAATACGGCATACCCACGATAGGTATTCCCGGTACGATCGACAACGACCTTGAATATACCGATTATACGCTCGGTTTCGACACGGCGGTAAATACCTGTATTGACGTTATAAACAAACTGCGCGATACCATGACCTCGCACGAGAGAATTTCCGTCGTAGAAGTTATGGGCAGGCGTTGCGGAGATATTGCTCTTTACGCGGGTATTGCAAGCGGTGCCGAAATTATCGTCGTTCCCGAAGTCGTATTCGACTTGGACGATATAGTTATGAAAATTAACCGCTCGCGTGCAAACGGCAAGCACTCTAACATAGTAGTAGTTGCCGAGGGCGTTTGCACGGCGGAAGAATTTGCAAAACAGCTTCAGTCTGTAACGACTTATTCCGTCCGTCCTACCACGATAGGGCATATTCAGCGCGGCGGTTCGCCTTCTATGGCTGACAGAATGTTGGCGGCGCAGTTCGGCAACAAAGCCGTCCGCCTTTTAAACGACGGTATAGGCAACAGAGTTGTGGGTATCCGTAAAAACGAAATTATCGATATGGATATAATAGAAGCCGTAAGCATGAAAAAGAAGTTCAATTACGAGCTTTACGAAACGTTGCAAATGATTTCAATGTAACTTAAATTATAGCGTTTTTAAAAAAGCCGCTTTAAACGTGCGGCTTTTTTAATGCGTATTAAGGTAAAGGATTAAAATGATTTTAACAGTTTGTCCGAGTCCGTGTATCGACGTTAATATGGAAGTCGAGTCGCTGAGCGTCGGTATGTCTAACAAAATTATCAGCAAACGGACTTTTTATACGGGCAAAGCTTTAAACGTTGCTATAGGACTTGCAAGGTTGAACGCGCGAGTATTTGCTACTGGCTTTATGTATGAAGAAAACGGCAGACAGTTCGAGTACGAGCTTCACCGCGAGGGCGTTCCGTACAGCTTCGTCTGGAACGAGGGCAGAGTCCGCGAAAATTATAAATTTATAGACAACAAGTCAATGTTGACTGAAGTCGACGACGTCAGCTCGGAAGTAAGCTTACAAAAACAGGAAGAGCTTTTAAGGCTTATCTCGCAGCTGTCGGAAAAATGCGACGCCATAATCGTTGCGGGCGGACTTGCAAAGGGAATGACGGCGGACTATTACTCAAAAATTTTAAAGGCGGCGCCGCCCGAAGCAATCAGGATAGTCGATACCGAGTGTGATAGGCTTAACGAAGCGTTGAAGTGCGGAGTAAAACTTGTAAAGCCCAACCTTGACGAGCTTGAGCGCACGATTCACAGAAAAATTTCGTCCAAGCAGGATATGCTTAAAGCATGCTACGAAATTTTAGACAAGGGTGCGGAGTGCGTACTTCTTTCACTCGGTAAAAAAGGCGCGGTGATAACGGACGGAAGTAAAAGCTATCACTGCAAAAGCGTGAACGTGGCTATGAACTCTACCGTAGGCGCGGGCGACGGAATGGTCGCGGCGGCGGCAAACGCGCTTTTAAAAGGCGGCTCGTTAAAAGATATTTTGCGGTGCGGAGTCGCCGCGGGTACTGCGGCGGTAACCCTGCCCGACAGTATTTCGTTTATGAAAGATAAATATGAGGAAATACTTTCCTCTCTTACAGTAGAAGAAATTTGATTTTATCGCTTGATATTTTTATACTGGTATTGTATAATTAGATTAATCAATCGGGAGAAAACTTATGTGGGATAACAATACGCCTTTACAATTATTAAAGACGATGCCGAGAAAGCTTAATCAGGAAAATCTTTCAAAGATTCAAATGATTATAGACGCGGATAAATATAAAAACAGTTTGGTTAGCGGATTTGACCTTTGCGGCATATACGCGCCTTTTTGCCGCGGTTGCGACAAGACGAGCATTTACCCCTGCGCAATTGCTTATATAAGAATGTTGCAGGCGGAGGGTATGAAAATTCAGATAGACGCGTCTCCTCTGGGTGGTGTTGAAATCGAGACCTATCAGGCGCCCGTTTCCGTTCCTAAATCGGAACCGGTTCCTTTGCCCAGACCCGAGCCCGTTCACGTTCCCTTGCCTAAACCCGAGCCCGTAGTCATCGAGCAAAGACCGGTAAGACCTAAGGTAAAGGTTGATAGGAGACCTTACGAGTCAAAATACCGTCCCGCGGTTGTTGTCGAGCCCGTTTCCGAAATTGCCGTAACTAAGCATGAACCGCCGAAGCCTGAACCTGTTTTGTCGGTACCCGTAATCGAAGAACCCGTTTACAAAGCTCCCGCAAAAATCGATCCTCCTGTCGTTGAAAAAATCGTGGTAGAGGAAAAACCCGTTGAAACTAATATAGTAGTGGAAGCGCCCGTTGAATATCCTCCTGTTGTTGAAATTAAAGAGGAAGAGCCTCCCGTGGTTATCGAACCTGTTGTACAGCAGTACGAGACACCTGCTAAACCCGATAAGAAAAAAATCAGAATAGCAGTAGCAAGAAGAAAGCTTTAAAATTTAAATAGACTTATCATCTATTAAGCGGTCCGAAATAAAAAGGCGGGCTGCTTTTTTTGTGTAAAATATTTAGTTTGCAATAAGCTGTACTTATATATTATATGAGTATTATGAATATCGTAATGGAAATAATTTACTGCCTATTTACTTGTGTTAATCAGGAAAATGTGATATTATTAATAAAATAGAGAAATAAAACAGAGGGGCGCCCCTCTGTGCTATGCTTAGGCATAGCACAGTCCGCATTATCGGCTTCTCTGCGCGTAATGGTGATTGGTTTTTTACAGATAGTCTTGTATTTGCGTTACCGACGGTAACGCATAAATTTTAATCGGAAATTATGAGTGAGAGTTTTAAAAAACAGAAAAGAAAATATTTAATAAAATCGCTGCTCGAAAGCATTGCCGTCGGAGTTTCCGCGGGGCTGTTCGTAGTCGGCGTAGTTTTGCTCACTCTGAAACTCTGCGAACTGAATATTAACGCCGGTTTTTACGTTCTTATAGGTTTAAGTTGCGCCGCTGTAGGCGGAGGGTTGACGTATTTGTTTTCTCACCCGAGCGATATGAAGGTTGCACGCAAACTCGACGAGGAATACGGTCTGGATGAAAAGATTCAGACTATGGTAATTTACAAAGATAAAGAAGATTTCATTTATAGATTACAGCGCGAGGACGCGTCTGAAAAATTAGCGGTTTTGCCTAAAAGGAAAATATCGTTTAGGCAAGTATGGCAGTATGTGGTTATATTGATTCTTGCAATCGCAATATTTATTCCCGCTTTGGCAATTCGAAAAAACAGCGTGCCCGCTAACGGTAATGACCTTGTAGAGCTTTCGGCAACGGAGTGCGAACTCGTAGAACAGCTTATAGGCGATATAAACGAGTCGGAACTTTCAGACGGAGTAAAAGCTTCAACCGTTTCTGTTTTACGCAATCTTTTAGCTAATCTCGAAGGCGAGCATACGGAAAGATCGCGCAAAGCGGCGGTGGTAGCGTCTATATCTTTTATTGATACGTCTGTAACGTCCGAAAACACCTACAAAAAAATTTGTACGGAGTTAATAAAACAAGAACCTTTAAAAGTCGTTTCCGATACGGTCGTTGACGGAATAACAATGTTCAAGGCGGACGGAACGATATTAAGTTACCAGAAAGTGAAAGACGAAGCGGAAGTCATTCCCGATTACGTTTTTAGTCTTTTCAATAAAACGTTTGTTACGGCGGAAAATTCTTTGAGGGAAACTCTTAAAATATCCAAAGACGACGGATTTGCAGAAAAACTTACAGAATACGATACGGCTTTTGAAAACGCTTTGACAAATTCAGAGTCTTACACTGGCGGTTTATTGTCATCACTGAAATCTTTTAAAAGCGCGTTAGGCGAAGTGCTTGAAAAGAGCGGTCAAAGTTTTGCGGAAGCGACCTTGCAAAACGATTTGAATGCGGGCTTTGCGAATTTTGTCCAAACCTTTTCGGCAGCGGTTTCAAATGAATCGTATAACTGTCTTATGGCCGAATATATAAGAAACCGTCTAGCAAAGATATTTAATGTGCCTTTAACCGACTTGCCTTCATTGCGTTACGGCGTTGAGGGCGGAAGCGCGGGAATCGGCGCGCCAGAGGATCCCAACGAAGAGAAAAAAGATCCCAGCGGCGGTATGGGCGAAGGCGGTTTGATTTACGGCAGCGACGACGAAATTTACGACCACGAACTTGGCAAGCGCGTAAAATACGGCGAGGTTATAAACAAATATTATGGCGACGTTCTGAATTTGATTTTAGAGGGCAACTTGTCTGAAGAATACGCTACCGCGCTTGATAACTATTTTTCATTGCTTATGGGCGGCGTTCAGGATACCGAAAAAGGAAATGATAAATAAAGGATAAATATATGGCGTCAAAAATAAAAGAAACTGTTGAAAGCAAAACAAGCAACGAGGAAAAGGTTAAAAATTTCAGTATTTCCATAAACAAGATAAAAGAGGAAATTCATAAAGACGTCGTCGGGCAGGACGATATAGTAGATAACGTTATTACGGCAATAATAGCTGGCGGTAACGTTCTTTTGGAGGGGGTTCCCGGCGTAGGTAAAACAAGGCTTGTACGCTCGCTTGGCAGAACGCTCAGTCTACCTTTTTCAAGAATTCAGTTTACGCCCGACCTTATGCCTTCGGACGTTACGGGCACTAACGTCATCGAAAAAGACGAAAGAGGCAGAATGAATACAGTGTTTCGCAGGGGCCCCATATTTGCCAACCTAGTGCTTGCGGATGAAATAAACCGTGCTACGCCAAAAACGCAGGCGGCAATGCTTGAAGTTATGCAAGAGCATAAAGTAACCGTGCTTAACGATACTTACAATATGCAAGAACCGTTTTTCGTGCTTGCTACCGAAAACCCCATAGAGCAGGACGGTACATATCCGCTTCCCGAAGCTCAAATGGACCGGTTTATGTTCAAGCTTTTAATGCAGTTTCCAAGCCAAAAGGAACTTGCCGATATAGTAAATATGACTCAGGTAACTTTGGACGAAAGCGCCGAAGCGGTAGTTGACGGAAAAACTATTCTCGAAATGCGTGAGATTGCCAAAACCGTTCCCATTATAGACGACGTTTTGAAGTACGCGATTAATTTAATTTCATACACGCATCCTGAAATTGCGGAAACCTCGGCAACGGCACGCAAGTATATCAAAAACGGAGCTTCGCCCCGTGCTGCGCAGGCAATAGTTACAAGCGCAAAAGTACGCGCATTAATGCGTGGAAATTATAATGTTTCTTACGACGATATCGACGCGCTTGCAAGGCCCGTTTTAAGACACAGAATTAAGACCAACTACAATGCAGTAAACGATAAACTGACCGTAGACGATGTAATAGGTCAGCTTATAGCCGAAACAAAAAAATCAGGTAAATAATTTTAAAAACTTACAATGAGTAATTTTGCGATAGACGAAGAGGTACTGCAACAGATTGAGCAGTTGCAGATGCTGATAAAAAATAACGTGGCAGGTTTGTTCGGGGGTAACCATCAGAGCAAATCGTACGGTTCTTCGTGCGAATTTTCGGACTATCGCGACTATATGGCGGGCGACGATATAACCAAAATTGACTGGAACGCTTACGCTCGCTTTGAAAAACTGTATTTAAAACTTTACGCCGACGAAAGACAGCTGCATACGAGAATTTACGTTGATGCAAGCCGTTCTATGGCTTACGGCAAGGGTAAAAAACATATACAAGCCTTAAGAATTGCCGCCGCACTTGCGTATTTGTCGATTAATGAAATGGATAAGGTTTCTGTTTACGCAGTGCGCGACGATAAGACTGAAGCAATAGTTAGCAACCTTTTGGGTAAAGACGCGTATATCACGTCAATACACAAACTTAACGAAGTGGAGTTTGACGGCGATTTTAAACTGTCCGATGCAATTTTGCCTTCAACAGTCGGCTATGGCGACGGACTGTCCGTAATAATTTCGGATTTCCTTACGGACAACAACTTTGAGGATGCGATAGATCATCTTGTCGGTAAAAAGCGCGATATACTTTGTATACAAGTGCTTTCAAAAGAGGAGTTAAACCCGCAGATTCGCGGTAAAATGCATTTATTCGATGCTGAAAATCAACTAAATTATTACCGTAAAAACATAAACAAAGAAATAATTAACGCATATAAGAGGGCACTTGAATTTTATACCGGACGGGTAAGAGATTTCTGCTCGTCGCGCGGCGCAGGATATATGCTTGTTTCCGCGGAAGAATCAGTTTATAAAATTTTCTTCGACCATCTGGTAAACATGGGGGTGCTGAAATGAAGCTTTTATTTCCCCTCGGTTTGCTTGCGCTTTTACTTATTCCCGTAATTATTGTAATCTACGTAATCAAAAACAAATACACCGAGCAGACCGTATCTTCTACGTATATTTGGTCGCTGAGTGAAAAGTTTTTAAAACACCGCAATCCTATCAGTGAAATTACGGGTATTATCAGTTTAATACTCCAGATATTGGCGGTACTTCTCGTAACTATAGTTATAACCCGTCCGGTATTTGCGATCCGTGGCGGCGCCGACGATTACTGCTTTATATTCGACGGAAGCGGAAGTATGAATATAGTGCAGAAAGATAAAACGCGCTTCGATATCGGCAAAGAAAAAATTGCAGATATTATAAATGACTCAGTTGACGGTTGTACGTATTCGTTAATATTCGTCGGGGATACGACTTCGGTTGTCTATCAGGAGATTACTGACAAACAGCAAGCGGTAAGTCTTTTAAACGACAGATGTCAACCCTCTTACGGAGCGGTAGGGTTTACATATGCGGCGGGTGTTGCCCAGGAATATTTTAACGCAAATCCGTCCGTTACAACTTATCTTATAACCGATAAATCGTATAACGAAAGTGAAAACGTTACGATTATAGACGTTTCCGCCCACGAAGAAAATTATGCGGTTTCAGGCGTTACGGCAGTTTATAAAGACAGAGTATTAGAGGTTGGCGGCGACGTAATATCTTATGAAAACTCTGCCGATTTGCAAATTAAAGTCTATGTAAACGGCGAAGATGAAGCAAAGGATTCAACTGCGTTACACGTTGAAAAACTTATCGCCCGGCACTTTGAGTTTGAAATAAGTTTGCAGGAGTATGAATCCGTTACGGTTGAAATAGTCAATCATGACTCGCTTATGCTTGACAACACGATAACGCTATTCAACGACAAAACTGAAAACCGCTACGATATTTTAGTTGTAAGTGATACGCCTACGTTTATCCGCAATGCGTTGATGTCGCAAACGGGTGCGAAGGTCGACGTGGTAGAACCCGATAAATATATTAACGTAACTAAATCTTATAATTTGTACGTTTTTGACTCATTCAGTCCCCGTGTGTTGCCGTCTGACGGTGCTGTATGGTTTTTCAATCCGACTTCGACGAATGATATCCCCGAAGCAAATTTCACCTATCAAAACGAAATAGAGATAGACGGTGATGGGCTTCTGGAATATTCCACAGAGTCGAATACGATTGTAAGGCAGCTTTTACAAGGGCTTGAAAAAAGAGACGCGTATATTATCAGATACGTAAAATGCGGTGTACCTAAAAGCTTTAAAACTATCGCGTCGTACGAGGGCACGCCTTTGATATTTACAGGTACAAACAAGTACGAACGAAAAGAAACGGTTTTTGCGTTCAGCTTAAACGACAGCACTTTACCCGTAACCCATGACTTTATGCGTATTATAACGAACCTGTATGCCTATACTTTCCCCAAACTGTGCGAAAGCTCAGAATACTTTGTCGGCGATACTATGATTGTCAATATGGGGTCGGGTTACGAGGACGTAAAGGTAATTAGTCCGCACGGAAACAGTTACAGCCTTGACACCGATGCTCCTTATGCCGAGCACAATATAGAAGAAGTCGGAGTTTACACCATTATGGTGAAAAACGGCGACGGAGTAAGGGAATATCACGTTTTCGTCTCGCTTCCCGAGGAAGAACGGTTTACTACTTTAACTGACGCTTCGTTCTCTCTTGCTGGCGAAGCAAGTACGCAAAAGCGCGACGGCGTTTATAACGATTTGTGGAAGTGGCTTGCATTAATAGCCGCGCTCGTCGTTGCGGCAGATTGGATAATTTATTGTTATGAGCAGTATCAACTTCGATAATGTATATTGGTTATTTTTAATAATACCGCTTATATCGTTATGTGTTGTTCCGTTCGCAATCTCTATAAGGAGAGAAAACGTAAACGGTCATAACATAGCTTCTTTATCGATGCATATTGTTATAGCTTTGTTAATTGCTTTTATGGCGGCGGGGGCTTACGTTCAAACGGTAGTAACTCAAACGCAGGTTGTAGTAGTAGCAGACGTAAGTTATTCCGCGGAAAAAAATCTCGATACTGTAGACGGTTACGTAAAAGATTTAAAAAAGCGCCTGCCCCGTAACTCTAAAATGGGAGTTCTGTGTTTCGGTAAAGATTACAAGCTTGTTACCCCGATAGGCAAACGCTTTAACACCGTTAAAAATTCCGCCGTTGATAAAACCGAAACTAACATAACGAGCGCGCTCGAATATGCTGGGACGCTCTTTGCCGAAGATTCCATAAAACGCATAGTACTTGTAACAGACGGCAGACAGTCTGATATGCGAGACAGCTCGTCATTAAGGCGCACCGTTGACGCGCTGACTTCAAACGATATCCGCGTTGACGCAATTTACATAGACGACACTATACCCGATACGGTTGACGAAGTTCAGATAACGGGAGTGGAATATAACGAAAACACTTTCATAAATCATCGTGAGCGCGTTACCGTAAACTTGAAAAGCAACAAAGAAGTACAGGACGTCAAAATTTATATCGATAAAAACGGTGAAAATATCGTTACCGTTTCTGAAATGCTTGAAAAAGGTTCGGCTTCTTTTAATTTCAATTTAGATACTTCCGTATCCGCTGAAAATTACTACACGGTAAGGATAGAAGCCAAAGCGGACACGAACAGACTTAATAACACTTATTCGTTTATTCAAAACGTTTCAAACGAAATAAGCATTTTATTCCTTACGCAGGAAAGCGGCGATTTACAGCACGCGCATGAAGTCTATAATTCGGATAACGTTACGCTTGACGCGTACCTTGTTGACAGTTCAACCTCCGTACCGTACAGCCTTGAAGACCTTTGCACTTACGACGAAATAATTTTATCGAATATCGATATTAGTCAGATTAACCACGCTTATGCGTTTATCGATAACCTCGGCGTAGCCGTGAGAGAGCTAGGTAAATCGCTTATAACTTACGGCAACACTTACATACAGGGCAGCGATAACGAAATTCTTGAAAAGCTTAACGATATGTTGCCCGTGCGCTTCGGTAATTCAAACCGCGATCCCAAGCTGTATACTTTTGTAATCGACGATTCACGCAGTATGGAATTGAATTACAAAATGTTGATAGCAAAGCGGGCGGCGGAGAAAATAATCAACGACATCCTGAATGAAACAGACTACGTTTGCGTTATAAAATTTGACAGCGATGCGCAGGTTATGTTGACCCCTCAGCGCTTGAGAAATAAACAGAGCGTAATTAACCTAATAAATAACATTGACGTCCGTCAGGGTACTGTAATCGGTTCGGGTTTAAAGCGCGCTTACGAGTACATTGCAAACTTCCCGTTCAGCGAAAAACAGCTTATGCTTATATCCGACGGTTTGACCTATTCCGAGGATAAAGACAATCCTTTAGACGCGGTCAACGATCTTGTAAATAGCGCTATTTCGGTTTCTGCCATTGACGTCGGCAGGGGAGAGGAGGATAAAGATCCTGATGCTTTCCCCAATGCGGCTATGGCTAAAAAACTGTTGCAGGATATTGCCTCACGGGGCTTGGG
This sequence comes from Clostridia bacterium, assembly GCA_029061495.1. GTDB lineage: Bacteria > Bacillota > Clostridia > Christensenellales > Borkfalkiaceae > Coproplasma. Next base: position 5,443 of record JAIDRX010000039.1, on the reverse strand, counting down.
CAGTTACTATTACGTCGGCAACAGTCTTGAAAATCTCGAGAATGCGGTATTTAACAAAATTTTGGGCGACGAAATGGAAATGGTCGTTGAAGCCGCTACTTACGTTGATATAAAAGATCCTAATTCGTCCGCACTGACTGGCTTAAATACAGAGCCTGACTCGTATTACGTGGGCGGCTACTACAATAACCGTGCCAAGTCTGATGCGTCCGTCGTTTTGACGGTTGAATACAAAAAAAGAGCTTCTACTGCCGACGTTCCGTTATATGCATATTGGAATCACGGTATGGGCAAAGTCGCGTCGTTTGCAAGTGCGTTCACGGGTAACTGGTTAAGGGGCTTTCCCGAATCCGCCGCTAATATATTACAGACGAACATTGCCGATACGAATATCCCTTCGTCAAACAACGACTATCCTTATACTGTTTCAGTGGAGAACCGCGGAAGCTTCGCTTATGTTCAACTTGAAACTCCGAGCATACATAAATCCGCTACGGCGAAAATTACGGTAACCCTGCCCGACGGAACTGAACTTTCTCCCGCTGATATGATTTATAATCAGGGCAACGTTTACTATTTTAACGTGGCTTTGCCGTCGGTCGGGATGTACAAACTTCGCATTTCCTACAATTTTGCAGGTAAAGAATACACCGCAGACACTAATTTCGATTTACCGTATTTTACCGAATACGACGAGTTTGCCGATTACAGCGTTTCTACTCTCGTCAAGGCGATTTCGGTAAACGGCGGTATCGTCAGTGAAGATGGCGCTTTCAATATTGTCAATGACGATAAAGACGTGCGCTTGTATACTGTTTCTCTCGTAATTCCTTTTGCTATTGCGGCGGCAGTTCTGTTCATTATAGACATAGCTGTGCGCAAGCTTAAATGGGAAGATGTAACGTCCTTCTTCCGTACGCTTAAACGTGGCAAAAAGAGCGGCAAAGGAGTGGAATAATGAAAAAATTATTTTTAATTTTTACATTGTTATGTGCCCTTGTCGTACTTGTTTCGGGTTGCGGTTCGTTTAGCAATCCCCCCGGTTCAACGGGTGGAAATTTAGGTAATACCGGAAGCTCGGGCGGAACGGTCCAAGCGTTTACCGTAAGCCTGGAACACGAAGGCAAAAAATATATTCCCGATAATAATTTAAAAGCGCAGTGGTACGACGGTTCGGGCTATAAGCAGGCTGAATTTAATTCGGAGGGCGTGGCTTCTATCACGGGGCTTGACGGGGATTATTCGGTAACGCTTGACGGGCTTGACGATAGGTTTACTTACAATCCCAATATTTATTTTGTATCTAACGACGAGCGCGATGTAACTATTACGTTGCATACCTTAACGCCGACGGACGGCCGCGGTGAGGTGTACCACGAGCATTACATTTATGGCGTTGGTTATTACAGGGCAACTTTCAACTCTGACTATGAAATGCAAAGAGGTATATTCTTTGCATACGTTCCGTTAAATAAAGGAATTTACACCGTAGAGTCTTACGTTGATTTGACTTTAAACGAAGTTAATCCAAAACTCAACGTTTACGTGGGCAACAGAAACTACGCGGGCAATATTCAGCGGTGTGTAGACGACGGCAGCCTTTCTTCCAACTTCACTAAAAATTTCAAGTACGAAGTAGAGGTAAAGACGGTCAGTCAAAGCGTCTATTACAGATTTGCCGTTATATTTGAAAGCCGCAGTCCTGTAAGCTATCCGTTTAATATCGATTTTGAACTTCGTTATCAGTCTGAAGCGGGCGAAGCAGAACCTCCCGTTAGAAGCGTACCTAAACCCTCTGAAGAGGACTTTACGGAAAGACGTTCGCAGTTCAGCGCTAAGGGGCTTAACTGGCAGCCTTCGGGTTGGACCTACGCAGATATAAACAAATATTACTATGCAGATTTGTTCCGCTTTAACAATGAGGACGGGTTGTGGCATGTGTGGAATAAAGACACTAATTCCTACGGCGCAATTTTATGGGCAAAGATAAAAAAGGACAATAATGTTTTCCAGACAGAGTCGCAAACGGGCTTTGCTGACGGACTTGTTTCAACCAATTACGTCAACGGTTACAATTACGATAGCTTTATAAGTAATTATTCGGCTAATGTTAACGGCGACGGTTGCTATCCGGTAACTGCGGAGTTAAAAGAGTTTTTGCAGAACTTTGCAATAAATCAACGCTATTTTATGGACGGTAGAGGCTGGGCGGAAGATTTGGGTTTTAAAGCCACCGAAGAAAGTCAATGGCTTTTTGCCTGCGGCTATTATACGGCAGATATTTATTTATAAAAAATATTTAATAAGTATAAAATTTTTAAAGGAGAATAAAAAATGAAATCAAAGAAACTGATTATAGCTGTTGCAGCGCTTACTATGAGTGCGTCAATGGCTATGTCGTTTGGGTGTAGTCATAAACATGAGTACACGAACTGGACGCAAACCCTTGCGCCTACCTGCACTGAAGAGGGCGAGGAGACGGGTACGTGTCCCAAGGACGGAGCGACTAGCATTCGCAAAATCGATCCGTTAGGACATAACTACGGCGAATGGCAGGTTTCCGCGCCTACCGCAACTGCAACCGGTACGGCAACCAAAGTCTGCGCAAACGGCGACCATCCTTTGGTTGTAGAGCTTCCCGCTCTTACCTCAACGGAGTACACAAAGTCTACCAAGACTCCTGCGGGCGCAACCAAGGGCGGCGTAGACACTTATAAGCTTGCCAATGCAAACGGGGAAATTAGCTTTGACGTTACAACTGAAGCGAGGGGTGTTACAACCTTCGGCGACGTTGTCTTGGCTACCGTTGAAAACACGGACAAAATAAGAAGCGGCGAAGTTGAGGTTAAGAACGCCGTACAGGGCTCCTATACTTACGAATACGGCGACAATTATGTTCACGTTAACCAAATGGTAGTTGTAAACGCTATAAACGGGACTGGCTATACCGGTGCCGAATACTATATCGATCTAAATAACGACGGTAGCGTTGCTTATTCTGTAATTGCTCAATGTGCTGATGACGAAGCAAAGCATAACGGCAATGAATATTACGTTGATAATTGGAATATTCGCAGACCTTCTAGCTTTTCTGAGCTTGACAATGTTGAACTCTTTAAGAACGGTTATTACAAGTTAATCAGCAACACAATTTACAGCTATCAGCAAGATGCCGAGGCAGACGATTATGTGGAAAAAACTTTTGCATCCGTTGAGTATTACCTCCAGTGGCTGTATGAAATAAGTCAGACGAAGGCAAACGGCAGTGTAGTTTCAACCTGGAATAAAGAAACCGGCGTTTGCAAATTGCAGTTCAGCTATATGGGTACTGTTAAAGCTGAAAAGTTGGGCGCTGACGGCAGAAAGGTTTACGAAATTACAAATAAAGACCCCAACGGCGACGGTATAAATTATGACGAGTATGCGCAAGGTGAGGAAAATCCCGATTTGCCTTTGCTTCAGTACAACGATACGCCCGTATTTGAAGACGTTCCCGCTATGATAACCGTTGACGTTGACTTTACCATTGATGAAAATTACGTTATCACTAGCATTAATTCAAGCGTTAAAAACTATCAGCAAAGATCGCTTCGGGTTGCTGCAAATCAGCCTGATTCATCGGAAGTTCCCGAGTATCCTTGCGTATATCCTGATACGAAAGTTTATGAGGAAGTTCCTTATTTTACGTTGGATGGCGGCGTTTATGTTTTAACTAACGATGCTGTGGTTAAGTATCAAGAATCATACAAGGCAACTCAGGTAGCTAAAAAGACTGGCGATACCGTTCCCGAAAATCCTTATGCGCCTTCAAAGGTAGGCATAACCGATTTTAGTATCTACGATAGCAGATACGATTGGACTGGTCAGTATTCTTTGCAAATTGGACCTGACGGTCAACCTGAGAAAATTTATGACTGGATTAAGAATGAAAAGATAACCGATCCTGTAAACGTCGGCGTTACTTTCCCGACCTCTTCCGAGCCTCTTAAAATCTACATAGACGACGTTGCTCCCGTTACGGCAGTTGCAAACCTTAACCCTTGCACGTTGGTTATGACCGATAGCAACGGTAAGAGCACCACGCTTGAAATGATCGGTAGCTATTATGAAGGTTTTTCAGGTTGGTACAACTATGATGAATCCTGCATTTTCATTAAAAACTATACGCAGATAGGCGAATACACTTTAACCATTACTATTGGCAACGTAACTAAGAATTTGAAAATTACGTTTAATCCTATGGCTCCTACGTCGTTTACTGCAAAGATGAACTCTTACGACGAAACCAAAGACGAGTACACTGTAACCAACGCAACTGCAGTCTCTGTATACGTAGGCGAAACTCTTACGCTGTTCCCTGAGGCAAGCGGCGACGCTCATTGCACGGTAGATGCGGGTTATACAACGATAGTTAAAGACTCTAACGGAGACGCTCTTGACGCGGCAAAATATACCGTTAATACGCAAGTGGTTGACGGCGTAAAGCGGTGCACGTTCACTTTCACTGATGCTGGCGAATATACCGTAACTCTTAAAGCAGATAAGGGCGATTTAAGCAGTGAGGTTGCAGTAACCGTTTCCGCCGTTCCTACGGTTGCAGAGATTTTGACAGGTAACTTACAGCATAAGGCTTCGGGTACGACAGCAACGTTCGACCAGGATGCTAATACCGTAACCATCGCAGTTGACGAAAAGGAAGCAACGTTCAATTATACTTATAATGCAGAGACAAAGGCGTTTGCTCTTACTTACGTTAGCGGCAATACTGAACTCAACGGTACGGTTGCATTGCGTATTAACCTTAAAAACCACGTTGTACTGACTTATACTTATGACACTCCCGAACCTTTGGTATACGTCCTCACAGTTCCTTCGGGTAATCCCGTTGACGAGGCTTATGATGCTATTACAAGCAATTCTTGGAGCTTAGAAGCTCAAGACTTAACCTTCACCTTTACTAAAGACGGGGCAGTAGCGGCAACTTCTTCTGCGGCAGGTACGGAAACTTGGAATTATACCTTGACCGATAACGGTGATGGTAGGTTTGATATCACCTTTGCAGACGACGGCTCTGGCGCTTTTGGTATGTGCGGTATTTATCCCGATGATAATGCGACCGGTAGCTGGATAAAGGTGGAAAACGGCATTGTAACCGAATTCCACTTCTTATATACTAATGGTTGGGGCAACACAACACCCTACACTTTAACCCCTGCAGAATAAATATTATTGTTAAAACGCGGCACGGCGCGCAATAAATTGCACGCCGTGTATTTTTTGCTTATACCGTCTTTGACGGTTGCTTTTTTATGCCTGATTTGTTACAATAGTAATAATATAAAAAACCTTTCCGTAAAACGGAAAGGTTGTGGAGCTGCTGAGCGGACTTGAACCGCCGACCTCATCCTTACCAAGGATGTGCTCTACCGACTGAGCCACAGCA
>JAIDRX010000038.1:16462-19543 GCA_029061495.1 Clostridia bacterium | reverse complement strand
TTGGGCTTGTGCACAGGCTTGACAGACCGACGGGCGGAGTTATGGTTTTTGCAAAAACCTCTAAGGCGGCGGCAAGGCTTTCGGCGCAGATGCGCGACAAGGACTTTGAAAAGAAGTACCTTGCAGTCCTTTGCGGAACTCTTTCCGAAAAGAAGGGAACGCTTAAAAACTACCTGCGCAAAAATTCGGTGAACAATACCGTATACGTGTGCACGGCGACGGAGGAGGGCGCAAAGCTCGCCGCGCTCGAATACGAAATCAAGGAAGAAAAGGACGGGCTTTCTCTTGCCGAGATTAACCTTCTGACGGGCAGAACGCACCAGATACGCGTTCAGACCGCCGCTATCAACGCGCCCGTTTACGGCGATATGCGCTACGGCGGTGAAAATGCGGTAAAGGGCAAGCTTGCGCTTTGGGCGTACTCTTTAAGGTTCACCCACCCCGTTACGGGTGAGAGACTCCGTTTTATGGCAGAGCCGCCTGTGGACGGTATCCCCTGGAAGTCGTTCGATATAAATTTAAAGTAAAAGCAAAACAAAAGCGATTGACAACGGCTTTATATTATAGTAAAATAATCGGTGATTATTGTTTAAAATGCGGGAGTAATTCTATGAAACGCACAGGATATAAAATTTCATTAATTTCGCTGCTGCTGGCGCTGGTTATCGCGCTTGCCGCTTTTATCGGTTTGCAGCTTAACTTTGCAAGCGCGGCGGGTACGGTTACCGTTTCGGGCGGAAACGTTTTCACCGCGACGGGCGACGCCAACGTTATAGCCCACAGGGAGCAGAAAGAGAGCGCGCCTTCCGAAGGAGAGGGCGAATACGCTTACTACACTATGTTTGCGTTTGCCTACAACAAGGACACCGTTGCTTACAGAAAGAATCTTGCCTACAAGTGGCAGGAGGACAAGGACACCGTCGGATACTTCAATATGACGGTAGGCTTTGAAAATACTTCTTTCAAAAGATTTGTAATTAAGTTCGAGTCTCAGCACTACGTTAAAAACAAGGACGGAAAAGCCGTCAACTACGTAATTTTCTTCCCCGCAACCGCAGGAAAGGTTAAAGCGCTTATAACAACGGACGGCGACGCAACAGAGACGGAAAGCACTACCGAGCTTGACGCTTCTAAAATAACCATAAAGTTTACAGGCAGAACTTCGGACAAGTATGCGGTTGAAGTTGCCGACGCGACGGCAAGCGTTACGGGCGAATTCGAGAACGTTGCGGGAACCTACGCAAAGGCTTCCACTTCGTCGTCAAGCCCCGTATACCCTCTCGTATTCAACGCTGAATTTGCAGACGAGGAGCAGGAGGGACGTGAGTCCGCTAAAATGGTTTTATACTCTTTGAACGGACAGAGCTTCGAGCTCAGCGGGACGAGCTATAATCAGAATTTGGATTACTACTACGGCGGTACCGTAACGGACGAAACGGCTCCCGTTTTATGCCTCGAGGACGAGCTTATGTACTTCAAGCTCGGCGGTGAAATCGACTTCGACTACGCTGTAATCGACGTTTTACGTACCTCGCCCAAGGCCACGGTTAAATATTATCCTCTGAGCAAAGGCGACGCTAAGAATACCGAATTTGACTCAACTAAGGAAGATAACTTCACCGAAATAAAATCTTCCGACAAATATATTTTAAAACCCGCTAAGGATGATTATCTGCCTGCTAAGGAAGGTAAGTTCGATTACGATACTACCGAGCTTCGTGCGGATATGGCTGTAAAGGTGCTCGTTACCTTGCAGGACACGACCTCTAACCCCGCAACAAAGAACGTTTACCTTGACTGGTATGTTCCCGCGGGTTATAAGGTAACTCCCGAAAACGGCGCGGACTTTATCGCCGTTGCCGAGGATACGCGCGGCGCTTCGTACAACTACGACGGCATTAGTCTTGCAGACGGCGGCATGAAGGCATGGGGAGACGTTAAGACTGCAGGAACTATTTTGGGTGACTACCAGGCAAAGATAGACGAGCTTACAAAGGACTTGTCCGCAGGCTCGCTTACCAATTTGTACCTTCCCTCGGTTGAAGAGCTGTTCAGCGACAACGCTACGGCTTACACCGATTTAAAATTCTCGATTTACTACTACGGAGCTTCACAGCTTTCGAATACCGGTCTTTCGTACAACAATCTTTATATAAACGTAACCCAGAAGGGTCCGTACACGTTCACGATTTACGCGACGGACGCGGCGGGTAACGATATGTATTACATTGACGACAAGGGCGAGCTCGTAGAGTTTTCCGCGGGCGATATATGGGATATGTACGCCGATAAGGATGAAGAGGGACTGACCGCAAAACTGCCCTGGTTCACTTTCACTGCTGGCTATACGGGCGTTAAGTTTGACGAGGTTCCCGGCTTGCAGAGCACGGCTTACGTCGGAACGAGCTACAACTCGGCGTCGTCGTCCTTCAAAATCAACGGTATTTCGGGCAGCTACACCACCGAGTACAGACTTTTCCTCTTTGACAGGGCGGGTTACTATGCATACACGAACGGCGAAACGCTGACCTACGAAACCTTTGTTGAAAAGCTTGACGAGCTGTTCGACAATCCCGAAACGGCTAAGTTCTTTGCCGAAATTCCTTCGGTCTCCGACATGGAGGAAACCGACCCCGATTACGATAAGTACGAGGCCTACGGCTGGAGCAAAACATCTACCACGTTTACTCCGCAGGATAATAATGCGTTCTATCTTATAAGGGCTGAAGTTAAGGATAACAATTACAACACCGACCCCTCGGCTTGCAACCTCGGCGTGTCGGCTTCGGTCAAGGCAAAGACTATAAAGGGCGAGTCCGACTGGATTAAAAATAACATTGCTTCCGTCGTTTTATTGACGGTTGCTGGAATTGCGCTTGTGGGCATTATCCTGCTCCTTGTAATCAAACCCAAGAACAAAGAGGATATCGACGTTACCTTTGAAAAGGCCGAAAAGAGCAAAAAGAAGGGCAAATAAGCCGGTAAATATAATTTAATATAAATTTGCGGCGGCGGACGAATTTTGTCCGCCGTGAAAAGTCTTTCTCTTAGACACATCTCCGAGCCCACGAGCCAACTCTA
>JAIDRX010000038.1:0-16452 GCA_029061495.1 Clostridia bacterium | reverse complement strand
TAAAAGATTTATCAACAAAAAAGGCATAACCCTTGCGGGTTATGCTTATTTTTTTGAAAGTGTATTTTCAATAATTATTAAATTGCTTGTAATTGAGCTTTGAACATTTCGGCACTTGTCGCATAACCGAATATTTCGCGCGGATATGAGTTTATCCAATTCTCAACAGCGCGTATGCGCTTTTCGCTTATCGTTGAAAAGTCCGTACCTTTCGGAATAAGTCGCCGAATTTCACGGTTTAACCGTTCGTTACTTCCACGCTCGCAAGAACTATAAGGGTGGCAGTAAAAAACGCTTGTACGCTTGCCGCCGTATATTGATTTTTCAATGCCTTTAAAATCACTAAATTCAACACCGTTATCAACGGTAATGCTTTTAAACAGTTTGCAAAAATTTTTTCCGAAACGCTTTTCAAGTTTATTAACACAGTTAATTACTGATGCCGCTTTATGGTCGGGCAACTTAAATATAATTTCGTAACGCGTTAAACGTTCGGTAAATGCAAGTATAGTTTCCCTCGTGCCTGCCTTGCCTATAACGCTATCCATTTCCCAATGTCCGAAAGTATTACGTTCTGCAATTTCAGCAGGGCGCTTTTCAATGCTTACGCCTCTTGCCGTGCGTTTAATTATAGCGTGCTGATAACGCTTTTGTTTCAATTTCACGTCCTGCATTGTAAGGCGGGTAAATATAAACCCCGTCCGGATATAGCGGTATAGCGTTGTTTTACTTATCGTTGTTTTAAATAGCTTTTTGCGCTTGATTTCGCCCAACACGGCGCAGGGGGATAACTTATCGTCAATTACCCTATTTTCAATATACCGCACAAGTTCAAAGTCATTGCCAATTTTCAACGGTGCGCCGTGCGTGGACTGATTAAGACGATAATTATATTCCGCTTTATCTGCACTATACACGGTTACTTGCCTATAATGATTTTCGCCCCAACGGTCAACATAACTGATTTCCTTTTTTACAGTTTTACCGCGGTTTATTTCGTTGTATACCGTTGCGAGGCAAACCCCCAACAATTCAGCGATACGCTTTTTATGCAAGCCAGCTTTCAAATAATTTTCCAATTCACGCCGTTGCGTAAAAGTTAAATCTTTCGTACCTTTCTGTTTCATAAAATCACCGTCCTTTGTAAAAGTTGATTTTCTATTAAATATATACCCCATAAATACCCCGAAAAACACCGAGAGAGTACAGCGCGCCACCTTGTCATAGACGAGCGGCTCGCTACGCTCGCCGTGCCAAGGTGGCGCGCTGTTTTACCGACTAACAGACCGACAAACTAACGCAAAAATGATTTGTACAGGGGAGGGGCGGGCAAGCCTCGCCCCTTTACCTGAACCCAAAGCAAAAAACATTACTGCGAACAGCAAAAAACACCCTACGGGCGAACGGCAAAAAACACCGTATGTAGCACATAGGTGTAAAGACTTTCCGTATTTTGTTTTTTGCCGTGATTTAAGCCGATAAAGGCGGGTTACACAGCAAGTCAGTTATTGACATTTGTTTGTTATAGCGGTAACGCATTATATCGCGTTCCCAGTCTATAATGTCGTCAAAAAGTATGTACTTTGTTACAAAGTCGTGCATTTCCGTTATTATATCGTCGCCGTCAACAACCCTGCAAATTTCCGTCGGTATGCCCCTCGAATAGCAAATACGTTCGTTTGTCTTTCCTATGTATTTCAATATATATTCCGTTCGTTTTCCGTTTTTCATTTCGCTTTTGCTCACTTCACAAAAATCGTTTCTGCCGAAGTTGTCAGCAAAAAACTTGTTTTCGTTCCTTGTCTGCATTTTTCCTTGCGCAGTGCTATAATCTTGTATTTCCGTAATCGTTCCGAGCATTTCGCCCGTAGGTACGTAAATAAGACCGTGGAAGTGCAAACGCCCCGTTTCCGGTGCTTGCTCGAATACGCCCATATACTTCCAACCTCTGCGGGTGTGCAGGTTTGAAAGACATTTGCGCAACTTCTTTTTAAACGTTTCCGCCGTGTGCTTTGTATCGTCATAAGTGAACGTTACAAAGTAATTCCAACAGTTTAAATTTGCTTTGCGCCTAAACCGTTTTTTACGGTGTAACAAATTATTTAACTTGCGCTTTATCTTATCCGCTATATATTCATCAAGACCCTGTTTATCAGGGAACAACTTCAATATACCCGCCCGTATAAAGTCCGTCATAGCCTTGTCAAGCTTGTTATCCTTTAAGCCCTGTTTATAAGCTTGAAAGTAAAGGCTATCAAAAAGAATATCAAGAGCGGAGCGGGAGGAGTGCGGACCGTTGGTAGTAGTTAAGTCGATTTTGTCAACAGCGTTCTTATCAAGTTTTTTGCCGTTCTTATCAACCTGCTTTTTCATATCGCGGGATATGCGCCGGAATACAGTATCTTTCTGTTCGTCTGTATAACTAACCGTTTTACTACGTTGCGGCGGTAAAGCTTGCGGCTTACGCGTTACGTTACCACGATACACAGGAGTCGCAATAAAATGCCCGCCGTCATTATAAATCTTATAAACCTTTTTGGCGGGTTTATTTAACTCGCCGAAAAAGGGGAACGGACAACCCTTTAAGTCGTCCGTAGGTATCAAATTATTTACGTTCATAATTACCCCCTTTTATTACCCTGCGGGACATTACCCTTGCAGGGAATTTTCCTGTTAAAGAAAAGTATTATTTTTTCTTTTTGCCTGTAATCGATTTTGCCGCCGCATTTAACGAACTTGCAATAACCTTACTTTTACGCTCGTTTGCGGCATCTCTGATACCGCACATAAAGCCCTTACAATAGCTATGCTTTTTTGCGCCCGCTGACATATCGTCTATGTATTGATTATGCTTTTTCTTATCTATGGGCGCACCGCCTTTGCCGTAGCTTTGATAAAACCGAACGCCCGCACAATATCCCCGCGAAAAACCGCCTTTTTGCGTTTCGTTATATGCAAGCTTTTCAGCTAATGTTTTCATAATTCACCGCATTTTTGAAAGTACACTTTCAATTTTATTTTGATTAATATTTTTGTTGACTTACGGCAATATAAACCGTATAATAGTTATAGAAAGTGTTTGGCTCGCCTTAACAATTATTGTTTTGTCGCTTGTAGCCCCCACGGAAATAAGCTGAAATATCGCTCGTGGCACTTTCTTTTTTTTATGCCCCGAATTACTTCGGGGCTTTTTTATTGCCTTTTCCGTTACCCGTATATTTTACACTAACACGGGGAAACACCTTGAACATTGTTTCAATGCGGGCTTTATCAAACGGCACAGGCTCGAATTCGTTTACAATTTCGTTATGTAATGCCGAACGCTTACCGACAAAAACCACAGGGTAAGCATAGGAACGATTTTCGCCCTGTTTTAACCCCATACGTTTATTTGCCTCACGTTCCTTTTTACTCACGTTATCCAACATAGGAACAGTCTGTATAACTGCGCCGTTTGGTAGATTTACTTCGGTTGAATGCGTAAAAGTAAGATACTCAATTTTATCGCCAACCTTACGCACAAAATTTGCAGGGTGATTTTCATGCGGGTATTTTTTAGTATGCGCCCAACCGCCCAATTTACGTTTTCTTTTATGTTTAGACATTGTCTTTTACTTCCTTATCAGTTTTATTTTTAGCTTGCTTTATTAACTGTTTGACTTCGACTTTTGCTTGCCTTAACAGTTCTTTTGCGCGTTTACGCTGTTCAGCTTTTTCCTGCTTTGCCTTAAACTTTAAGTAAGGGGCTTGCAATTTTGCTTGCATCTTTTCAAGTTCGGTTTGTTCTTTTACTTTGGCTTTTTTCTGCTTTAATCGCGCTTTTGCTTTACCGCTTGCTTGCCGTTGATATAGTCTATCCTCACGGTCAATTTTACGGAATTGCCGTTTCATATTTTTGAATATGTATTTCAAAATCTTATCGTTGTACTTTTGCGGCACATAGTCCGCGGTATCGAGCGTATGCGCAAACGTTTCGTAATACTTAACAAGACACTCGTTTATTAATTTATTCTTATTGTAATTTAACATAATGAAACCCCTTTACGATAAAACCCTTGCGGTAACTCGTCGTCAACTTCCTCAAGGTACTTCACATATCCGTCCAAACTATTGCCGTAAGGAATAGCAGGGGAGTAGTCGAAATCCTCGTCAAAATGGCAGTCATAAAATTTCGGTTTACACCCTTGATGGTCATAGCAGGCGGCAACGTCAAAATAATCCTCGTAAACTTCCTCTATATAACAAGACTTGTCCGTCTTTCCGCTTGCCATATACTTGTCAAAAAGTCCGCAATTTTCAATATGCCGAAGTACCATTTTAAAACCGCAAACTTTACCGAAACAGTCATAAAACAATTTTGTTTTAACTATTTCCGTAAAATCTGCCAATTCCCTTACGTTTACGTCAATAAGCATAGGACGCTGTGTAGCAAGGTAAATATCAATATTATTATGCCCGTGCTGTTCATACCAACGGCTTTGCCATTCAGGATAGTATGTAGACATACGGCTATTCAAATACTTTTGCGCCTCGTCTATAAAAATACACTCATACGGTATATTAAAATGAACAGGAACAAACGAATTTGCAAAGCCCAACCTAAACGGGTTAATACGCCTACTTAATCGAGGACGATACCCGAATTCACGCAAACACATATCAAAATTTGCCGATACGCAGTGTTGCGGGATAGTCTGTAAATTTTCAAACCCACTTGCACGCTTTAAAAGTATTTCATTTTGCATTGCACGGTTGCGTTGTCTATCAAAGGCAACGTGTCGAGCAACGCTCGCCATATATAACGTTTTACCCGTTCGAGGCGGGGCAAACAAAATATGAACTGCCATTTTTTAAAACCTTTTTGAAAGTGTATTTTCAATTTTTACTTGATATTTTTTATTTTAACTGTTACAATATTAAAAAACTTACGAGGTGTAAAGCAATGGGACACGCTGACAATATTCCGGGAAACGTAGTAGAACCTGAATATATATCTAATCCGAGTTTTGTTGCGGTTTTAGTCATATTGTGTGTTTTAGTTTTAGTTACGGTAATTCTAATCTTTATAATAATAGAGAGCCGAAAAACAATTAAAAAATTGAAAGAGCCGACACCACCCATAACGGAAAAAGAACAAGAATTAATCTACAAATACCGCACTCTCAATGCGCAAAATAAAAGCGTTATAGACGATACGATAAATGCCTTAACTCATAATTCAATAGACAACGACTATCAAAACGACGGCAATTAACCGCCGTTTTTTATTCGCCGCGTATCTTATTTATTAAAGCTTTTATACCTCTAAACGGTAAACAGATAAGCCACCACAAACCTATAAACAGATATTTGATACCTATCCATAGACCTTTAAACAAATACTTAATGCCTATCCATATGCCTTTAAAGCATATACCCAAAACAAAACGCACAACAGGCACGAATATGGATAATACACCTAAAACCGCACCAATAGGAACAGCAAAAAATATAATTGCCCAAGCTATGTACGACAAGCCTGTAACCTTTTCAAGCCATTTGCAAAAGGTTATAAAATAATCCCATAAAGTTTTCTTAGACGGCTTATTGCCTGGATTATCGTCGCTATGCCCCTTGTCACTTACAGCGCCTAAATTGTAAACTATACCTTCCGATTTAAAATGAAAGCGCAAAAGAGTAACAGAGGTAACTTTTGTATAAATTGTTTCATAAGGAGTGACGCCCAACGCCAAATATTTTTCTGCATAATCAGTTTCATAATAACGGAGTACCCATTGCTTACCTTTTACTGAATTCCTCGCTTCGTCAGTTAAATTATTATTTTTATCATTTATAAAGTCGTTAGCCGCTTGAATTCTATTCCAAGAATAATACTTAGATTTATGCCAACCCGAAGGAGTGTTATCGCCTATATCCTGCTTATCAACTTTTAAAGTTTTTATTTCCGGCGTACCTTTTCCAAAAACTGCCCCAGTATCATAAGCTTCATAAAGTTGAAACTCAAAAGAAATATCAACGTCGTATAAATCAGACATATTCCAGTCAGTGGAAAAAGCTACATAATGGCTATCTGTATTTTCCTTAATAGCAAAACCAAATCCGCTTACACCGTTTTTATAACGTAAAAAATCAAAAAATATATCTGTTACAGTAACCACGTCACGCTTTTCACAAGAATATTTTACAAAGCCGTCTACGGTTTCAGCCTTAAACAATTTGCCGACCTCAAAAGCCTTTTCCTCTATTGAACTTGCTTCCGTTGAACCTGTATCAATATCCTTATCGTAATTACGGTAAATAGTAGTTATGTTGTAATATCTTACGGAGTCAGCACTTACAGTAAAGTTAGTTACTTTATACTTTGAAAACACACCCGCGCGGTTTAAAAGTGTTAAATCGTAAAGATTAGTGGAGGGGACTGAACGAAACGAACCGCCGCCACCGCCATGACTAATGTCGCTACCATTACCCGAATCGCCAGCGCTAATGTTATCGCCGTAATCGTACTCGTCAAAGTTTTCCGTAAGCGACATATTGATTTGCGTTGCCGTTAATCGACGAGTAAGAGCCGCAGGCTGATAAACGTATATGAATAATTCGCCTTTCGTGCTTTCCGCAATTTGAAATACCTGCAAACTATAATCGTCAGCAATTTCAGGATAATCGCTCGCGTTAAATTCGCCGTCTTTCTGTAAATCGTCTAAAACGTTCGAGTAAACAGCAGTAGAGGCATATGTATTTAAGCTGCAACTAAATAACGTTGTTATAGATAAAATAGCGGTAAAAAATAACACCGCTATTTTTAATAATTTTAAATGTTTAATTGATTTAATCATAATTGAACTCCGCCCGACATAACTAAATCATTCGGTACCAAATTTGCGTAAGAATTTCCGGGAATTGAAACACCGTAATCCGACACTCCGAAAGTTTGAACCAACACACCGTTATAGCAATATTCAAACTCTAACGACATAAGAGCATTAGTATAATCACCGCCGCCAACGGAAGCGCCTGAAAGTGAATTTACCAAATGGTAAGCATTATACCAAGCATACGCAAATGCTTTGCGCTGTAAGCCGGAAAGACCATTAGCTGAAACAAAAGAACCCAACGATAAGACCCCCTGAGGTGTAAAATGGTGCCCGATTTCTGCTTCCTCAATAAAATGAGGACCGCCAATAGTAGGAAGATTAAACCAAATGTTTAAATCTATGTATTCCTTGTCGTCAGAGGCGGAAAAGCTATAATCCTTAAAATTAACACTGAATTTTAGCATATCACTCACGGCAGTTTTAAACTCGTCCGTAAGTCTTACGGTTATACTATTAAAGGCAACAGAACCGGTTACCGTTCCAAGACATACACGGCTTTCCACAAAAGCGTCAATAGGCTCGTCAATATCAGAGAAACCCGCCGAACCGTTAAATTGAACACGTCTGATATAATCAACTTGACAAGTCCCAGAAATCTGTGTAGGAGCATTTTCCAGAGTTGCCGTTAATATAATAGGCTCGCCAAAAGCTTGCTTACACTGTACTTTTACGGTATCGCTTTCAGCGGTCTCAATTATGTTAATATAATCCTCAATGTTCTTTCCGTCAGCCCATTCGGCGGAACTGTCCGCCCAATTTCCGCCCCATTTATAGGACAAGCCCTCAATGTAATCTGCGTAATCAGAATTAAGCTTTGCCGAAACAGTAACCGAACTTTGTGAGTTTGAACTATCCGCCGCCGAACGCATAAAAGCCATCGAGCGAGGCAAAGCATACATTTCGCCTTCTATAAGCTCGTTACCCTCGCCGTCTATCGCTACAACAGTATCCGATGCATCAGCACTTTTCTTACCCCACTTGACAGGGTTAATTTGTCCCGTAATTTTCCAACCTGCAAACCACGCCGCCGCAAGTAATACAATTACAACAACTATGGCTATTAAGCCCCTGAATGCTTTTTTTGACATTACTGTTTACCTGCCTTTTTCTTTTTTGCGTTATACGCTTTTGCATTATCTTTCTGACAGTCTAAATACCCCGCGCGATAAGCCCTTTCACAGCAGCCAAGCGCAATTTCATTGCCATTATTGTCAACTTTAAACTCACCGTTATTCGTTACTTTTACGCCCATAGCCAACTCGCCCGCATACTTCGTAGCTTTGCCGGAGGGGGTTAAAAGCGTAGCAGTTTCGCCGTTTATAAATTCGACAATTGTTCCGCTTTTCTGTTCTTTACCTTTCCTTGTCTTAACGCCCCATGAAAAGGGGTGTTTAGCCTTTACGTCGGCTTTTGTTCTTTTCTTTCTCATAAATCTTACCTTACCTTTGGTACGGTTTTTCCCGCACCGATTTTTTTATTTTACACAGCTTACCGCCGTGCAATTGACTTTTGAACACCCTTGCAGGGAGCAACACCCCTTGCAGGGGATTTCACTTTTAAAGAAAAGTGTTATTACGGTTTTGCCCCGTCCGTTTTTCCACAGACGAGGCGTTACCGTTTTATGCGCACTTACGCCGTTGCAGGAGTTTCGTCCGTTACGGTTTCGGTTTTAACCTGTGCGCCGATTAAGTTTATTAACATTGCGAGCATATCCCTGTCGCTCGTGCGCGTGGGCTTAACTTCCGCTTTCCACACAAGCCCGTCCCCGTCAACAGCGTTGACAGTGTAAACCGTTCTTTTGCTTTTCGTGCCGTTAATCTCTTGCGTAACTTCGGTTATGTATAATTCCACTTTCTCAGATACGTCAAAAACCAAGTCGAGAGGCAAATAGCCGCCTTTGTCTTTCGGGCTAAAATCGACCTTTACAGGGCGGTTACGCAACTTGCCCTGCAACACATAAGCGAAATACAAACGCCCGTCCCGCGTTTTAAGCTGTTTGCCGTTTGCGCCCTTGATAGGCTCGCGAGTAATGATAAAATTGCCGTCTGCCGTCGTTTCCGCTACAAAGTCCGTTGTTTTCTGTTCCGTTACTTTCTTTTCTGCCATTTTGATAAATTCCTTCCTTTGCCGTCTTTCCGTGCTGTCTGATTTTTATTACCCTTGCGGGCTGATAGGGATAGCAGGAGTCGAACCTACAAAAGCCCGATTAAAAGTCGAGTGCGCTACCATTGCGCCATATCCCTATGTAAAGCGGGGCAGGAGGTGTAGCCCCGCTTTTCTTATATTTCCGCCGTAATGAGTTTTGGAGAGAAACCGGCGGGTATAAGCTTATTTGCATTTGCTTGTGCCGTAAAAGTCCTTTTTAGCCGCTTTTTCAGCACCCTCGCCCCAACCATAATAACCGCCTTGTTCCCAACACTTATTTTTGCTGTCCCAACCGTGAGCGATAATAAATTGACCGCCCTTTGACTGAACAAGATAGTCATTAGATTGCTTTGTGGACGATTTGCGAACACCCAAAATTTTATAATTTTGACCGTTTCTGTTTTTTAAAAATGCCATTTTATTTACCTACCTTTTTATTCCTCAACCGTCATAGCCTTTTTACAGTCGAGGCACATTATATTGACTTGCTTTGTTGCCCTTACGGACGAACCACAGCACGGACAAACATATTTGCGAGTGCTTGAAGTTTTAACTATTTGCCCCGTAAAAACGGGAGTGCGATATATAATCGTTTCAGGGTTATGTTCAACAAACGAAGTTATAAGCACGTCCGTTGCCGACGTTAATTCCGTATGCGACCAACCGATAGTTTTTACGCATTCAACCTTTAAACCGTGTTTTTCGGCTATCTGTTTAAACAGCTTGTTATGATATGTTCCACTGCGTGAAGTATCTTGCATATTGTGTACTTCTGCGTAGTAGTGGCACATTTCGTGTATCATAGTTTCAGCGATTTGGCGAATAGGGCGGTTAAGCTGTTGCGCCGTTATATTAATTTCGTGCGCCCCGTCGTCAGTATCGTTTTCTTTCCAAACCTTAGCGGCTGTAAACCAACCGTTAGTTTTGTTTTTACTGTCAAGCTGAACCGTAATTACAGGCTTTTCAAGTTCACTTTCGAATAACTTTTCGTTGCAGTAGTCAAAAAGCCTTTCAAGGTATTTGACCGTTTCAATGTACTTTTCCGTTCCGTTAATCATTGTTTCAAATTCCTTTCGTTTTATTTGCCCGTCAAGCCGTTAGCACAGCCACTATTTAAACCCTTTTATAAATTTGTGTGAAATTGTCTATCTTATCGCCAAAACAAGCAAGAATTGCTTGAACATAGTCAAAACCCATTTCCGCGTATATTTCATTGAAATCTTTATCTGAACCCTTTATAATCACCGTAACCCAATAGGTAGGCTTATAATGATTTTTAGTCAGTTCAATTTCCTTAACGGCAATTAGTTCCGAACCCGCTATATCCAAACTAATAGCGGTAACATTTACAGCCGACTTAATATCGTCTATTGTTGGCGTAGACCATTCAGCCTTAAACTGTCTAACAAGTTCTGCTTCGTCAAGTGTAAATACCTTTTTGTCCAATACAACTTTCATTTTGTTTCCGTCCTTTGCGTAATGCCGCCGCCCATATTAGAACAATAAAAAAACGGTATAGAGCAGTTCCTTTACTGTTCTATACCATTGTAAAACTTTACAGAATTTTGTCCGCCGCCAAATTTTTTTGTCGCACGCTTTACATTTTCTGCCAAAAGTGGTATAATAAATTTGTGTGCTTATAAAATGCGCGCAAAAAGACAAAAGGGAAAAGATTATGGCGGATATAGGCTATAACGCAGACGACTTAAAAATATTAGAGGGGCTTGAGGCGGTTCGTCTCCGCCCCGGTATGTATATAGGTTCCACGGGTATAAAAGGACTTCACCACGTTTTGTGGGAAATTGTAGACAACTCCGTGGACGAGGCCGCTAACGGCTTTGCGGACGAAATTACCGTAAAGCTGTGGAGGGACGGTTCGGCTTCCGTTGAGGATAACGGAAGAGGTATGCCCACCGACGTAAATACAAAGGCTAAAATGAGCGGAGTAGAAGTTATATTTACAAAGCTTCACGCGGGCGGCAAGTTCGACAACGCAAACTACGCGTTTTCGGGCGGACTTCACGGCGTGGGAGCTTCGGTTACCAACGCCCTTTCGGAGTGGTTGAACGTTGAGGTTTACCGCGGTACGGTTTATAAAATGAGCTTTGTAAGCAGGTACGACGAGGAGCGCAAAAAGTGGCTTTGCGGTATCCCCGAGTATCCCTTGTTGGACACCGGAGAACACACCGACAAGACGGGAACTTTCGTCCGCTTTATGCCCGACAAAGCCGTATTCGAGACGGTGGAGTGGAGCTACGAGGCGGTATTCAAAAGACTTAAAGAATTGGCCTTTTTAAACAAAGGGCTTAAAATAAATTTAATTGACGAGCGCGAGCTTTACAGAGAGGTTGAGGTAGAGTCCGACGACGAGGACTCGCCCGTGCAAATCGAGCGCGAGCTTTTGCCCCCGCGCGAGCCTGTAAGCTTTAAATACGACGGCGGACTTATCGACTTCGTTAAATACTTGAACGGCGACAGAACGCCTTTGTATCAGGAGCCTTTATACTTTTCGGCAATAAAGCCCATTCAGCTTAAAAATGCGCCCGAAAGCCAGATAAAGATAGAGTTCGCCCTGTGCCACACCAAGGACGATACGGAGAGCTTGTTCTCGTTCGTAAACAATATTTCAACCGTAGAGGGCGGCTATCACGAAACAGGCTTCCACAACGGACTACTTAAGGTTATCAACGACTACGCTAAAAACAACGGCTTTTTAAAGGCGAAAGAGCCTCCCTTTATTTCCGACGATATAAAGGAAGGACTTACCGCCGTACTTACCGTCAAGATGACGGGAGTAGAGTTCGAGGGACAGACCAAGACAAAGCTGGGCAACCCCGAGGTTAAATCGCCCGTAGAACAGGCTGTTGTCGAGGGGCTTTCCGAAATGGTTGCGGACAAGGCGAATAAGCCTATCTTCGACGAAATTGCGAAGAAGGCTAAATTTGCCGCCGACGACAGAATTAAGCACCGCGCCGAAAGAGACGTCGCAAAAGCGGCTTCCGACAGCGACGGATTAAACCTTGTCGGCAAGCTTGCGGCTTGCACGGGTAAAAACGCGGACATGAACGAGCTTTTCATAGTCGAGGGCGACAGTGCGGGCGGCACGGCAAAACAGGCAAGGGTAAGGCAGTACCAGTCGATATTGCCCCTCCGCGGAAAGCCGTTGAACGTTCAGAAAAAGACGGCTTTGCAGGCTTTGCAGAACGAGGAAATCAAGACTATGATTTCCGCGATAGGCGCTGGCTTCAACCGTTCGTTCGACGTTGAAAAAACGAAGTACAAAAAAGTAATTATCCTTTCGGATGCAGACCAGGACGGACTTCATATCCGCTGCATACTTCTGACTTTCTTCTTTAAATACATGCGCGACCTCGTAAACGCGGGTTACGTCTATATCGGCATGCCGCCTTTATATAAGGTGTACAAGCGCGATATTGTCGAGTACGCTTACGACGACAAAGAGCTTGACGAAAAGATTAAAAAGGTTGGCAAGGGCTACCAGATTCAGCGCTACAAGGGTCTCGGCGAAATGTCCGCCGAACAGCTTTGGGAAACAACTATGAACCCCGCAACGCGCAACCTCATACAGGTTACTATCGACGACGCGACGGAAGCCGCCGACGTTATCGAAATGCTGATGGGCGACAAGGTAGAGGGCAGAAAAGAATTTTTGAACAACAACGCCAACTTCAACAAGGTTGACGGACTTATAGAGAGGGTACGCTTCAAGCCCGAAAACGACGCTGAGGAGGTTTACTGATTATGGCTAAAAAGAGCAATAACGGAAACGTCCAAACCTCGATAGCAACGGGCAAAATGTTCGTAACCCCATTAGAGGAAGTGTTGCCCCAGTCAATGCTTCCGTACGCGGAATTCGTAATTTTAGACAGAGCGCTGCCGAGGGTAGAGGACGGACTTAAACCCGTTCAGCGCCGCATTTTATACACCATGATGGAAATGGGACTTACCCCCGACAAGCCGCACAAAAAGTCTGCGCGTATCGTCGGTGATTGCATGGGTAAGTATCACCCCCACGGCGACAGCTCGGTTTACGACGCTATGGTAAGGATGGCGCAGGACTTCAACATGCGCATGACCCTTATCAACGGACACGGAAACTTCGGCTCGGTTGACGGAGACCCAGCCGCGGCAATGAGATATACCGAGGCAAGGTTAGAGCCGCTCGCGTTGGAGCTTCTCAGAGACTTGGATAAGGAAACCGTTCCTTTTTCATTCAACTTCGACGACTCTCTGTTAGAGCCCGATTTGCTCCCCGGCAGATTCCCCAACCTCTTAGTTAACGGTGCAAACGGCATTGCCGTAGGTCTTGCAACCAATATCCCCACACACAATTTGGGCGAGGTTATAGACGGCTGTTGCGCGTTTATCGACAACCCGAGAATTTCCCTTTCGGAGATGATGAAAATTATCCCCGGCCCCGACTTTTCAACGGGCGGCTTTATTATCGCCAACGAGCTGAAACAGGCTTACGAAACGGGCAGGGGCAAAATAACCCTTCGCGCGCGCTATAACGTCGAGTCGGGTGAATACGGTAAAAGGCTTATAGTTATTACCGAGCTTCCTTACCAGACCAACAAAGCCGACCTTCTGCGCAAAATTATGCTTCTGCGCGAGGAGAAAAAGGACGTTTTATCGGGCATTGCGGACATCGTGGACGAGTCCGACCGTACGGGTACCCGCGCGGTTATCTACTGCAAAAAGGACGCTAACGTTGACGAAATTATAAAATATCTTTTAAAGTATACGGACCTCGAGTGTACCTTCGGTATCAACATGGTTGCTATCGCTGGCGGCAGACCCAGACAATTGGGGCTTTTGGATATTTTAAGATATTACACCCAGTACCAGAGGCAGGTAATTCTGCGCCGCACACGCTTCGAGTTAAAGCAGGCTTTGGCGCGCTGCCACATTTTAGAGGGCTTGATTATCGGCGTTCACAACGTGGACGAGGTAGTTAAAATTATAAAGACTGCGGAGTCAACTCCCGATGCGCGCAGAAAATTAATGGAAAGGTTTGCTCTGTCCGAAAGACAGGCGCAGGCTATCCTCGATTTGCGCCTTGCCCGTCTTGCCAAGCTCGAAGTCAAAAAGCTTGAGGACGAGCTTGAAGCGCTCAAAAAGCGCATAGAGGAATTGAGGGCTATTATTGCCGACAAGGACAAGCAGTGGGCTATCGTCAAAGCCGAAATGCGCGACATTAAGCGCAGATATAAAAGCGAGCGCAAAACGCGCATTGTGGGTGCGGCTGATAAAATCGCCGTTAAAAATGCGGGCGGCGGAAAGACCGTTTCCGACTGGTCGGCGTGCATAACGGCTTCGCACTCGGTTAAGTTCGTTGACCAGGGCGAGTTTGCCTTTGCCGCCAAAAAGAAGACAGCGGGCAACGCTTCTTTATCGCACATGCATTTGCAGGTTGTAAACTGCAAGGCGGACGATACCATTTACGCATTCACTAACCTCGGTAACTGCGTAAAGCTTTCGGCAAAGTATGCCGAGCTTTCGGAGTTCAAGTCGTCGGGTCAGAAGCTTGAAACGCTTGTAGAGGGCGTAACCAAGGGTGAGTATCCCGTTAAATTGTACGTTGCGGAAAAAGACTCCGTTCCCGAAGGCGAGCTTCTGTTCTTTACCAAGCTCGGCGCGGTAAAGCGCACGACGTGGGCGGAAACGGTTTACACCAAAAACGTATATCCCGCTATCAAGCTTAAAGACGGTGACGAGCTTATCAACGTTGAAAAGTTCGACGGAGACGAGTACTCGACAATGCTGTTCGTAACGCGCAAGGGTATGTGCCTTAACGCGTCTAAGGACGACGTACCAGTACAGGGCAGAATTGCGGGCGGCGTTAAAGGAATTTCACTCGGCTCGGACGACTATGTTCTGTTTGCAACCCAGCACACTGGCGAGGGCGAAATTGTAATTGCGACGACGCTCGGCGGATTCAAACGCGTTGTGTCGTCGACAATAGATCCCATAGGCAGGGCGTGCAAGGGCGTTATCATTGCCGACATAAAGGGCAAGGGTGAAATACTGTTTGCAAACTACGTAACCGTGCCTTATGCGCTTGCTATCGTCAACGAGGACAGGACGGTTGTCGAGGTCAACACGGAAGAAATATCTATCGAAACGCGCGTGTTCCGCGGCAAGCCTTTAAAGAAAGACGGTGTGGGAAATGTTTCGGCAGTGTATGCATTAAAGCATAAATCGGACTATCCCGACGGCAGAATGCAGATAAAAATGTAATTGTATAATATAAGCCGCCGCGCAGATTTCCGCGCGGCGGCTATTTTTTAAAGTACGTCCAACCCCTTTCGGAAACGAACGTAAACCAAGCTTAATTACTTGCGTTACGCCGTGGTTGGACTTTTTTCGTCTCACTAAATTATGTGAGAACCGGACAAAAGACCCCTTCAACTCAAATCAACTGTTCGGTTGTCAGTGTACAAACCGAATACCGGAAACCACCGCCAAAACAATACTTGCGGAGTGAGTGAAGCGCAGGCCGCACCGCTAACAAACGAGAAGTGTAAGCACCGGATCCATTACCTCTCCCCGATAGAAAACGCGCACTATACGCAGCAGTATAATAGCCGGAACGCAGCCAAGCAAAATAAAGCCTTTTACCCTTTAGGCAATTATACCGCACAGTTATAAGGTTTGTAAACCTGTTTGGCGTGGTAAAAGTGTGAAGCGCAGGCCGCACCGAAAAGAGCAATGCATCGAAGGTGTCGTAAACTCCACCCGATCCGGACAAATATTGCACAGTAAACGCAGGATCGCCACCGCTGGAACGCAGCCAAGCAAGATAAAGTCTTTTACCCTTTACTTTAGTTTACCGCAAAATAAAAAAGCTTTCAACTAACTTATTAAAAATAATTGTAAAACGCATTAAACGGTGTTATAATAATTTTAAGAACATTTTTTAAACGGAGATATATGTTATGGCTAAAATAA
Organism: Clostridia bacterium; assembly: GCA_029061495.1. Lineage (GTDB taxonomy): Bacteria > Bacillota > Clostridia > Christensenellales > Borkfalkiaceae > Coproplasma. Next base: position 460 of record JAIDRX010000038.1, on the reverse strand, counting down.
CCAAAGATACTTTAATTATGGACTGCCTTAAAATAAACCCCAACAGTGCGGAAATTTTACAGGCGGTAGGTATGCATTGCCTCGGTTGCGCAATGGCTCACGGCGAGACGATTGAGCAGGCGGTTTTCGTTCACGGAAACGATTTGGACGCGTTGCTGAAAAAGCTTAACGAGGGTATAGAGGAGTAATTAAAAACCGACAGCCGCCCCGCGCTTATTTTAGCGCGGGGCGGCTTTATTTTTGCTTTTCCATAGCTTGCCTTGTATGGAAAAATCTTTACATTGCGCTATTTCGCCCTTTCGTGTATAATTATTACAGAACAACAGGAGGACGATATGAAGAGTAAAACCGTAAAGATTACAGCTGTTGCGGCGGCGCTTACTTCGCTTATAACCCTAAGCGGATGCGCGGCGGCGGCAGACGAAAATATTATAGATACTAATACCGAAATCACAGGAGA
>JAIDRX010000037.1 GCA_029061495.1 Clostridia bacterium | reverse complement strand
TATTTCAAGTCTTTCGGCAAGCTCTTGCATAGAAGCGTTTTTATCCGCAAGCCTTGCCGCCGCAACGTCGAAAAGCATTTTATCAAGACTTTTAAGACCTATCGTTTCCGAAATTATTTCTATTGCGCGAACCTGTTTTACCGATGCCGTAACCGTCTTATCAATGTTTGAAACCGAGCAGTTATTCACTCTGTTTTCGTTGTTGGTCTTGTCCTTTAACTCGACTATTCTGTTAAGTTTTTCAAGACACGAATGTGCGGAAATAATGTATAAAAGATCGGAGATAACTTCCTTACTCTTTACGTATACAACTGCAGAATCCTTACGCGCGACGAGCTTTGCTAAAATTTCAAAATCGCACAGCAGCTCGCAAAATTCGCTCGCCGTAACTTTATTTGAAAAGACTATTTCAAAGTGGTAACCGGTTCGGCTGTAAGTTCCCTCGTCGGGCAGAGTACAGCTTCCTCCGCCCAAAACCGCGCCCTTTATGTACGAGGCTTTGCAACAGTCTTTTTCTATGAGTTTTTCATCAATACCGAAATTGAGATACTTTCCACCGTCTCCGTCGATTATTATGCCAAGTTCCGACAAAAGCTTTTGCGCGTCCTCGCCCACACACTCGAACGTAAGCAAATCCTTTCCACTGATAACTCCTGACTTTGCGCCGACTGCCGTAAGGTTTAAACGGAAAGCTCTTTCAAGCAAATCAGAAATATACTCCGCCGTACTCTCGTTTTCGGTAACGATTTCAAAGCCGTAACCGCCCTGCTTTAAAACCACGCTGCCGCTCGTACGGATAAACGCAGAAAGAACGGCAAGCATACAGCACCTGTCGCTAATCGGGGTTGAAGTTATTTCGTTTTTAATTTCTTCCGTAAAGCTTTGCATATTATAAATTTTCTGTCTTGTATTGCGCCAGCCTGAACTTGGGCAGTCTGCCGTCGATATTATCAATTCTGTCCAAAGGAATATCCGCCTCGGCAAGAAGCTCCTCGGCGATTTTTGTATCGCCGACTCTGTCCGCGGAATGAGCGTCTGAGTCGATTACAAACCTTACTCCCGTTGAAGCCATTAGGTTTAACTCTTCGGCGGAAACGTGGCGCTTTTTGGTGTTAATTTCGATATAAGTTCCGTAGTCCGCACAGCACTTTGCGACCTCTTCAAGATTGCAATAGCATTTATAATTTATGTGAGTTAAAATATCTACGGGATTATTTTTAATTACGTTAATATAGGCTTTTGTCGTCGTCTCGATAACCTTGTCCGAGGGCTTCTTTCCGCGCTTGTACGCGGAATAATTTTTAAATAAAATGTTGTACATATCCGAAAAGCTTTTGTACCTTAAAACCTCGTGTATACCGCAAAGGTAAATATCGAAGTATTGCAAATCGCTTTTCTTCATGTCCGTTTCGCCGTCAACGGAAGTTACGTTACTTTCCATTCCCATCAACACTTTAACGCCAGTAAGCTTTTCTGCCTCGGTAATTTCCGCTCGCAAATCTGCAAGATTTTTGCGTTTGAGTCCGAAAATAAGGTGGTTAAATCCGTGGTCTGTAATTCCTAATTGTTGAAGCCCTTTTGCCTTTGCCGCCAGTACGTTTTCAAGAACGGTATTTTTGCCGTGAGAATATGGCGTATGCGTATGGTAATCAGCCGTTAGTATCATTAAAATCTCCTATGTAAACAACCTCTTCTTCGAGGCAAACGCCGAAACTATCGTAAACCCTACGCTTAACTTCCTTAATAAGTTTGTAGACGTCGGCGGATTTATTGCCGCAATTTATTATAAAATTCGCGTGCTCTTCACTAACTTTTGCACCACCGTTTGAAAGCCCCTTCAAACCGGCTTCGTCAATAATTTTCCCCGCGCTTATCTCGCCGTAATTTTTAAATACGCAACCGCAGCTTTTACCCTTGGGCTGGCTACCTCTCGCGGTAAGAATCAAGTCTATATCTTTTTTAACTCTATCGCCGGTTTTCGGCTCAAAAATAAGCTCAGCGCCTATAATTAAGCTGTTTATATCTTGCATAGTACTATATTTATGCCCAAATTTGCATTTTTTATTTGATAAATCATGCAAATTACCGTCATAGAACTTAACGCTTAAAGTATTGTCGCCTATATGTTTATTGAACGCGCCGCCGTTCATATACAAAAGTCCACCTACACTTGCGGGAATACCAGCAAGATATTCAAGCCCTCCGCAGCCGTTTAAAACGCAGTATTTTAACAATTCTGAAACGGTTGTGCCTGCAAAACAGAATAAAGAATTTTCTGAAATAGGGACTATCCCTTTCAGATTTTTAGTGCTTATTACCGCGCCGTCAAAACCGCCGTCGGAAGCCAGCACGTCAGAGCCGTTGCCAAGCGTTACAAACTTAATATTTTCCTTTACAAGATAATCGTAAACAAAAATCGCCTGATTAATATCCGTCGGAAAATATGCAATTTTAGCGCACCCTCCGCAACCGTAAGTAGTGTTTTTTGCAAAGCTGAAATTTACTTCAAAAGCAACGTCTGATATGCGCAAATTTCCACTCCTATATAATAACATTTTTTTTTACTTTTATCAATTATTTAAGCAGATTTTTCAACATATTTATATCGCCGTCGGAAATTGCTTTTTTAATAGAGTTCAGCGTATTTTCGCTTACGGGCGAAGTCAGTTTACTGTCGTAGTTAACTCCTTCCATTATTCTCATTTCGTCGTCGTATAAATTTTTAGCCGAGGACAACATTCCGAGAGAATTTATTTCCGCTCCTTTACCCGACAGGAATTTTATAAAAGAGTTCGCTCTTTCCGCGTTTGCGCTTTTTGATACGACGGAAATGCACTGGTATAAATCGTTAAACTGCGTTACAGGTTTTACGGCAAAGCTTACGCCGCGCGTCTTTAAGCGGTATATATCCCTTTGCGTTCCCAAAAGATATTTGCAGCCGCCGTTTATAAGCGTTACGTATGCGCCAGTAGTCTTACCGTATTTTGCGCCGCTGACCCCGCAAGCAAGCGCAGCGGCGGACGATAAATTGTCCTTGCCCTCATTGACAACCGTATTGTCGTTTGATATATCTGAAAAGTCGGAGTTGGCATCAAGCGTTAAAATGCAATATCCACCGTAACACCAAACAGTGTAGTCCGTAATAAAACTTTCCAAGCCGTAAGTTCCCGCGCCGTATGAAATTAAATCGGGAACGGTTCCCTTTGCTAAATTTAATCTTGCCGCCTCTGCAGATATAGAAACGACGGAAACGTAACATCCACCGCTTTGCGAAAACTCGTCTCCGCACTTTTGCAAAAAGCCCGCGCGCGAGCCTTTCCCTCCCTCGAAGCTGTCAATCTGCCAAATCGTTAAAACTGTTTTATCAGCCGAAGCCGCAGCACCGCCTTTATTTTTTTTAGCAACGCACGGAACGCATATACATACAACCAAACAAACAAGCGCAATAATGAGCGGTTTGAATTTGCGCGACGAAGGTTTTATTTTTTGCCAAAATTTCCTCATACGATATTGTACTGCGGAAATGCGCCAAAAATTCATAGGGGAGTATCCGTAAAAACGGCTACTCCCCCGCCTGTCCGTTAAAACGCAAATAACGCTTTAACGGACGGGTTATATAATAAAGCGTTTACGCTTGTAAAAGTATTTTGAGTAAGTTTAAAAAGTTTATACACAAAAATAAAGACGGCTTTGCGCCGTCTTTTATTTATTCGTCTTCCTCGTCATCGGGGAGTTCTACGTTGTGATAAACGTCCTGAACGTCATCCAGCTCGTCAAGCTTATCAAGCATCTTTTTGAAGGTTTCAAGCTTGTCCGCGTCAAGCGTTATATAGTTTTGCGGCACCATTTTAACCGCCGCTTCAAGGAAGGTTACGCCCTTGCCCTCGAAATACTTTCTTGCATCGGAAAACTTTTCGGGCGAGGTATAAACCTCATAAACGTCGTCTTCAGCGACGTAATCGTCCGCCTCGGCTTCGAGACAGTATTCCATCATAACATCCTCGTCCAGAGCGACCGTTCTTTCGATTACGAAAACGCCCTTATTATCGAACATATACGAAACGCAGCCCGTATTGCCCATCTGACCGCCGCATTTGGACATTGTCGAACGGATATCTCCCGCCGTCCTGTTTACGTTGTCGGTAAGGGTCTTAATAATAACCGCCGAGCCTGCAACGCCGTAGCCCTCGTAAGTAAGCTCTTTATAGTCTTTATCTCCAAGCTCGCCCGCCGCTTTCGCGATTGAACGCTTAATATTTTCATTGGGCATATTTGCGGCTTTCGCCTTTGCGATAACGTCCGCAAGCTTAGAGTTAGTATCGGGATTAGGATTATTTTTTGCAGCAACGGCAAGCTCTCTGCCTATTTTAGTGAATACTGCACCGCGCGCCGCGTCGGTTTTGCCTTTTTTAGCCGCTATATTGTGCCATTTTGAATGTCCTGACATATTTTACCTCTTATTACTTTTTAAATTGTTTTTAAGCGCATACATCGCTATCCCCGCAGATACCGCCGCATTAAGACTTTCGCAAGTGCTTTGCATGGGAATTTTAACGGTGTGCGCCGCGCATGATTTAACTTCTTTGCTGATTCCGCCGCCCTCGTTGCCTATGCAAAGGCAAAATTTTTCGGGAGGGTTAAACGAGAATATATCCTCTCCGTCCATATCCGCGCAGATAAGCGGTACGCCGCTTAAAGCGTTTAAAACCTCTTCACGCGAGCCGCAGTAAACGTTAACGAAAAATATTCCGCTCATGCTTGCGCGCACTGCCTTAGGCGAATATGCGTCAGTACAGTTAATCAAATAAATTTCGTTATACCCCGCCGCATTTGCAGTACGGATAACCGTGCCCAAATTACCGGGGTCCTGCACGCAGTCCAAAAGCAAACTGCAATTCTCGGGCGGTTTTAGCTCGGTTTCAGGAAGCTTAACAACCGCAAGCACTCCCTGCGGAGTCTTTTCGCCCGAAATGCTTTTGAATACGCTTTCGCTTACTATTACCGCATTAGGAAACATAGCTTCATGCTCAGGCGTACAGATAATTTTTTCAACTTCGCAACCTGCCGCAAGACACTCTTTGACGGGTTTAAGCCCTTCAACGAGGTAAAGTCCTAACTGCTTTCTGAACTTTTTGTCCGAAAGCGAGATTACGGTTTTTATTAACGGATTTGATTTTGAAGTTATAACCATACTTTCAATATAAAAAATTAAGCCTTTTCTTAAAGGCCTAATTTTAATTTATAAAGCTTGTTTAGCCTTTGCCGCAAGCTCTGCAAAAGCCTTCTCGTCGTTTACCGCAAGGTCGGCAAGCACCTTTCTGTTGAGGTTGATGCCCGCGGTTTTAAGACCGTGCATAAATTTGGAGTATGAAAGTCCGTTAATTCTTGCCGCCGCGTTGATACGTGCAATCCACAGGCTGCGCATATCGCGCTTTCTGAGTCTTCTGCCGATGTAGGCATAATTTAAAGACTTCATAACCGCTTCGCGTGCGATTCTGTAAGATTTTGACTTGTTGCCGAAATAGCCTTTCGAAAGGCGCATTATCTTTCTACGCTTCTTTAAAGCGTTAACACTTCTCTTGATACGCATTGATAACTTCCTCCTGTTAATTCTTATAAGGAATCATTGCTTTTACGTTGGATTCCTGCGTGGTTGAAACAAGCGTAACCTTACGCAAATTTCTCTTTCTCTTTCTGTTTTTAGTTTCAGCTTTATGGTTTTTGCCGCCGTGGGGTCTTTTTACCTTACCGGTCGAAGTAAGCCAAAAACGCTTTTTTGTGCCGCTGTGCGACTTCTGCTTAGGCATATTTTTATCCTCCAATGAAATATTTACAAATTTTAAAGTTAAGCTTTTGCGGGTGAGAGCATCATTATGATATTTCTACCCTCGGTAGTGGGCTTTTTATCCTGAACGGCCTTGCCTTCAAGATTTTCGAAAAAGTCCTGCATTACCTTTACTCCCTGATACGAGCGCGCGTTTTCACGCCCCTTCATACGAATAGAAACCTTGACCTTGTTGCCCGCTTCGAGGAATTTAAGACACTGCTTGGTCTTAACCGCTATATCGCCGACGTCAATAGTCATTGAAAGACGAATTTCCTTAATTTCAATGACGGTCTGGTTTTTGCGGTTTTCCTTATCTCTTTTAGCCTGCTCGTACTTAAATTTGGAGTAGTCCATAATTTTGCATACGGGCGGAACTGCGTTGGGCGAAATTTTAACTAAATCGAGGTCGGCTTCGTCCGCAAGGCGCTGTGCGTCGCGGCTTGACATAACCCCTATCATTTCGCCGTCGGCTCCGATAAGCCTGACTTCCTTGTCGCGGATTGATTCGTTAACGAAATACAAGTCCTTTATAATCATATACCTCTCAAAAATATTGCCCGAAAAAAAATCGGGTTGCAACGCAACCCGAAATAATGCTTAAATAAACGGCATAAACCGCTAAAATCATTATCTTGCCATACAGAATTTCCGTAAGGCGAAAGGGGTTACCTTTGCTTAACGATAATATAATACAGTTTTATTGAAATTTTGTCAACTGATTTTTACTTAAAAAATCACTTTTTCGTCGTTCTCTTTCACCGCGGTTTTAATAAACTCGTCAAGAGACAGCGTATACTTTTCCTCAACGCCGCGCTTATTTACGTTTACCGTACCCTCTTCCGCTTCTTTATCGCCAACAACCAAAACGTAAGGTACCTTTTCCATCTTTGCTTCGCGGATTTTATAGCCTATCTTTTCGTTGCGCTTGTCAACTTCGCATCTTATTCCTGCCTGCATAAGCTTTTCGCAAACGGAATTTGCGTAAGTTAGCGTTCTGTCGGTTATGGGAAGAATTTTCACCTGCGTAGGGCACATCCAAAGAGGAAACGCGCCCGCATACTTTTCAATGAGGAGCGCAAGCGTTCTTTCGTAACATCCTATCGAGCTGCGGTGAATTACGTAAGGATGACGCTTTACGCCGTCCACGTCAACGTACTGCATATCAAAGCTTTCGCCTGCAGCAAAGTCGATTTGAATAGTTATAAGCGTATCCTCTTTGCCGTAGACGTTTTTCGCCTGAATATCGAGTTTGGGACCGTAGAAAGCCGCTTCGTCGTCAGCTTCAACGTAATCGAGCTTTAAGTCGTCGAGAATGACTTTCATCATCGCCTCGGTATTCTTCCACGCTTCGTCGTTATCAATATACTTGTCCGACTTTGATTTGCCGCGCTTCGAGAAGCGGAAAGTTACATCGTTTCTCATTCCCAACGCGTCAAGCAAGTAATACGAAAGGTCAAGACAGCGCTTAAACTCGTCTTCAACCTGCTCCTTGGTGCAGATAATATGTCCGTCGGAAAGAGTGAACTGTCTTACCCTTATAAGCCCGTGCATTTCGCCCGAAGCTTCCTTTCTGAATTCGGTTGCGGTTTCTGAATATCTGCAGGGTAAATCCCTGTAAGATTTTAAACCGTTTTTAAATATCTGGTACTGGAAAGGGCAGGTCATAGGACGGAGCGCCATTATCTCCTCACCCTTTAAAGACTCGCCGTGGTCGTCGATTTCACCGAGAATGAACATTTTGTCGCGGTAATGTGCCCAGTGTCCCGAAATTTTATAAAGGTCTGATTTTGCCATATTGGGCGTCTTTGTTATCATAAAGCCGCGCTTAGCTTCCTCGTCCTCGACAAAGCGGGTTAAAATCTGCAAAATTTTTGCGCCCTTGGGCATGAGAATGGGCAAACCCTGACCTACAACGTCGGAAGTCATAAATATCCCGAGGTCGCGCCCGAGTTTGTTATGGTCGCGCTTTTTCGCTTCTTCAGCCGCAATTAAATACTCTTCAAGCTGGCTGTTCTTCTCGAATGCCGTACCGTAAATTCTCGTAAGCATTTTATTCTTTTCGTTACCGCGCCAGTACGCGCCCGTAAGCGAGGTAAGTTTAAACGCCTTGATTTTACCCGTAGAAGGCAAATGAGGTCCGCGGCAGAGGTCGGTAAACGAGCCCTGCTTATAGAACGAAATCACCGCGTCTTCGGGTAAGTCGTTTATAAGCTCGACCTTATATTTCTCTTTAAACTTTTTCATAAGTTTAATAGCTTCTGCGCGGGGAAGCTCGAACCTTTCGATAGGGGTATTCGCCTTTATAATTTTCAACATTTCGCTTTCGATTTTAGCAAAGTCGTCCTGTGAAATAGGCGTATTGAAATCTATATCGTAGTAAAAGCCGTTATCTATAACGGGGCCTATTGCAAGGCTGCACGTAGGATAAACGGTTTTAACCGCCTGCGCCAAAACGTGCGCGCAGGTGTGGCGGTAAACATCAAGCCCTTCCTTGTCCTTTAAGGTTACGATTTCAAGCGAGTCGCCTTCTTTAAGCTTTGCGGAAAGGTCGCAAAGTACGCCGTTGATTTTTGCGGCGACTGCGTTGCGGGCAAGCCCTTCGCTTATCTTAAGCGCCGCGGCTGCGCAGTCTGCACCTTCGTCAAGCCCAATCGAGCCGTTTTTAAGTAAAATTTCCATAAATATCTCCAAAAAAATATCCTTAAACAATAACGGATAAGTTATCGTTTAAGGACGCAATTTTTATGCGCGGTTCCACCTTAATTGCTCATAGAATATGAGCCGCTCTTTAAGTTGCACGGATTGAATAAAAGCGGTTTCCCTTTGCCTTTAAAATTATGCGGCTCACAGCGAACGCCACACTCTCTGAAAATTTATTCAGGCGGTACTTGTCTTTTACCGTGCGACATTATAATATTACAATTTTAAATTTTTGTCAACAACTTTAAAACGGGTTTGGCGTTAAAATATTTGCTAATTTGTTACCGTTTATGTATAATTATAGTTAAATAAAATCAAGGACTGAAATTATGGCTTACACCGATTTTAACGCAGTTGAAAAAAAGTGGATAAAATACTGGGAAGATAATAAAACCTTCCATACCGATTTGCACGACTTTTCAAAACCCAAATACTACGTTTTGGATATGTTCCCCTACCCCTCGGGTGCGGGTCTGCACGTAGGGCATCCCGAAGGTTACACGGCAACCGACATACTTGCAAGAATGAAAAGGATGCAAGGCTACAACGTTTTACACCCTATCGGCTTTGACAGCTTCGGCCTTCCTGCCGAGCAGTTTGCCATAAAGACGGGCAGAAATCCCGAAGGCTTCACGCAGGAAAATATCAAGACCTTTACCTCACAGCTTAAAATGCTGGGGCTTACTTACGACTGGGATCAGACCGTTTCTACCTGCGACCCATCCTACTATAAGTGGACGCAGTGGATATTTAAACAGCTTTACGAGGCGGGACTTGCGCGCTACGTTGAAACGCCTGTAAACTGGTGCGAGGAATTGGGCACCGTGCTTGCCAACGACGAAATTATCGACGGCAAGAGCGAGCGCGGCGGATACCCCGTCGTCCGCAAAAATATGAAGCAATGGGTAATTGATATAAACAAGTACGCCGAAAGGCTTTTGGAAGGACTTGACGAGTTAGACTGGCCCGAAGCTTCAAAAACCGCCCAAAGAAACTGGATAGGTAAGTCCGTCGGTGCAAACGTTATATTTAAAGTTGACGGAACGGACAAAACCTTTACCGTATTCACGACACGTTGCGATACGCTTTTCGGCGCGACATACTGCGTGCTCGCGCCCGAACACAAGCTTGTTGACGAGATAACGACGGACGAAAAACGCGCGGAAATCGAGGCGTATAAAAAGGTTTGCGCAAGCAAATCCGACTTGGAGCGCACCGACCTCAACAAGGACAAAACCGGCACGTTTACAGGCGCTTATGCAATTAATCCTGTGAACGGTAAAAAAATTCCTATATTTATTTCTGACTACGTTTTAACCTCGTACGGCACCGGCGCTATTATGGCTGTTCCCGCGCACGACACGCGCGACTATGAATTTGCCAAAAAGTTTAACCTTCCCATTATCCCCGTACTCGACGGCGGAGACGTAAGCAAGGAAGCTTACACGCAGGACGGACCTCATATCAACTCTGACTTTTTGAACGGCTTGAACAAGCAGCAGGCTATCGATAAAATGGCTGAATGGCTCGTTAAAAACAACTGCGGCAAAAAGACGGTAACATATAAACTGCGCGAGTGGATATTTGCCCGCCAGAGATATTGGGGCGAGCCCCTCCCCGTCGTTCACCTCGACAACGGCGAAACGGTTTTACTTGCCGACAGCGAGCTTCCTTTGACTCTGCCCGAGATGGACGACTACAAGGCACACGGTGGTAACGCTCCGCTTGAAAACGCCAAAGACTGGGTAAACGTAAAAATTGACGGCAAAAACGGAAAAAGAGAAACCACGACGATGCCGGGTTCGGCAGGCTCAAGCTGGTACTTTTTGAGATACTGCGACCCGCACAACGACAAAGAGTTTGCCAATTACGAGCTGTTAAAGCACTGGCTGCCCGTTGACTTTTATATCGGCGGAAAAGAACACCTTGTCGGCCACCTTTTATATTCCCGCTTCTGGAACAACTTCCTATTTGATAAAAGACTTGTGCCGTGCAAAGAGCCTTTCAAAAAACTTTTCCATCAGGGAATGATATTAGGCGAGGACGGAAACAAGATGTCTAAAAGCCTTGGCAACGTTATAAACCCCGACGACGTTATTAACGAATACGGCGCGGACGTTTTGAGAATGTATGAAATGTTTATGGGACCAGTTGCCGACACAAAGCCCTGGAACACCGCGAATATCGAGGGTGTTAAGAAGTTTATCGACAGAGTTTACAGACTGTACTGCGAGCTGGACGTTATCTCCGATAGTAAAAACGAAAATCTTGAAAAGCTTTACAATCAGACGGTTAAAAAGGTTGGCGAAGATTACGAGGCAATGAAAGTCAACACCGCAATTTCGCAGATGATGATTTTCGTAAACGCGGTATATAAAGAAATTAGCGAAAACCGCCCTTTCCCCAGAGAATATGCCGAAGGACTTATAAAGCTTTTAAACCCCGTTATCCCCTTCGTTACAGAGGAAATTTGGACGACTGTTTTAGGGCACAAAGGCACTATCGCCTACGAAAGCTGGCCTAATTACAACGCGGCTAAATGCGGCGAAGACAGCTTTGAGTATGCAGTTCAGGTGAACAGCAAAATAAAAGCTAAAATCAACGTACCGTCGGATGTGTCTAACCAGGAAATAGAAAAACTTGTAAAGTCCCATGCAGATATAGCGCCGCTTATCGAGGGTAAACAGATAAAGAAGTTTATTATAGTACCCAAACGGCTAATTAATATTATTGTGTAAAAAAATCCACATTAAAAAGGACAGCTTAATCGCTGTCCTTTTTAGTATCTATTAATTTATCATTTTTGTAATTTAACTGAAATTGATACTTTACGTGGATAACGCACATTCAAACTCCTCGCAGGTACTCTAACCGTTTGTTCTTTTTTTGATTCAATAAGAAAATTTTGTTGATAATGATATCCAACATCTACAGTTTCGTGAAATTCACCGTCATAGTAAAAATCAACTACAATGTTATATTGTATTGATTCATTTGAATTATTCTTTACAACAATTACTGCTTTAGGTTTGTAAGAATAGGTATACCTATTCTCCTCATAATCAATTTTGGTAGATACTACTTCTATATCGTTTGAATCGCTTTTACTACATGCGGTAAGTGTACATAAAAGCACTACTAAACATACAAGCAATACAGATTTAATTCTCTTCATTACTTACTCCTTGATTTATAAATGTTCTTAATTATAATTAGAAGTCAAGTATATTATACTAACTCTTGTTAGAATAATTTTATGGAAACTTTTAATAAGTACCTGTTAGGCGAACGGCTTAAAGCTTTGCGTCAGGAAAAAAATATAGGACAAAATTTTCTTGCAAAAGATTTGCAGCTTAGCAATGCGTCTATAAGTTATTGGGAAACAGGCAAGCAAGAACCGACAGCCGAGGCAATTTTTAAACTTGCAAAATATTTTAACGTTTCGGCAGACTATCTTTTGGGTTTAACAGACGATTAAAATTAAAACCGCCCGACGGCTTAAAAGCCGTCGGGCGGTAATTTTTTATTTAATTATAATGATTCCAAAAGTTTAACAACGTCGCCGACGGTTTTTACGTCGGTAACTTTATCCTCGGGGATAGATTTACCCGTGTTATCCTCTAAGGTCATCAAAAGCTCTACGACGTCGAGAGAGTCGGCTCCTAAATCTTTTACTATATCGCTTTCAGCCGTTATTTTAGACTGCGCGATGCCCAACTGCTCTGCAAGGGCCTTTGCAACTTCTTCAAACATGTTATATCCTCCGATTTGGTTATAAATAAATTTTATATGATGCGATAATTTTTGTCAAGTTAATTAGCCTGTTTTTTGACCTGCTTTAACGACAGACCTATTCTCTGTTTGCCCTTGTCGAGGCTGATTATTACCGCTTTGACCTGCTGACCGACCTTTAAAACGTCGGACGGATGGTGTATATATTTATCCGTAATTTCGGAAATGTGAACAAGTCCGTCCTGATGAACACCTATATCTACGAATGCGCCGAAGTCGATAACGTTTCTTACCGTGCCGTCAACTTCCATACCGACGGCTAAGTCCTCTATGCCGAGAATATCTTTTCTGAGCTGTCTTGCGGGAAGGCTGTCGCGGATATCTCTGCCAGGTTTTACAAGCTCGGCAATTATATCGTTCATCGTTGCAACGTCAAGCTCGCACTCCTGCGCCGCTTTTTCTTCACCGTACTCCTTTACCTTTGCGGGGAGTTCGGCAAGCTTTTGCGCCTTAACGTCTTTATCAGTATATCCGAAAAGCGATAAAAGCTTTTCCGCTTTTTTGTAAGACTCGGGGTGCACCGCCGTGTTATCCAAAATGTTTTTACCGTCGGGAATACGCAAAAAGCCCGCGCACTGCTCGTATGCCTTGGTTCCGAGTTTTGAAACCTTTAAAAGCTGGTCACGCTTAACGAATTTTCCGTTTTCCTCTCTGTAAGATACGATATTTTTAGCAATGCCCGCGTTGAGGCCTGCAACGTATTTCAGAAGCGAAACGCTTGCGGTATTCAAATCTACTCCTACGCTGTTTACGCAGTCTTCCAAAACGCCGCCCAAAACGCCGTCAAGCCTCTTTTTGTCCATATCGTGCTGATACTGACCGACGCCTATTGACTTGGGGTCTATTTTTATAAGCTCAGCCAGAGGGTCCTGAAGTCTGCGCGCAATTGATATTGCCGAACGCAAAGTCAAATCGTAGTCGGGGAACTCCTCTACCGCGAGAGGGCTTGCAGAGTACACACTCGCGCCCGCCTCGTTTACTACAGCATAGGTTACGTTCCGTTCAACTTCCTTCAAAAGGTCTGCAACGAAAATTTCCGTTTCCTTACTTGCAGTACCGTTACCTATTGATATAACGTCAACGTTGTGTTTTTCAATTAAAGCTTTAACTATCTTTTTCGCACCCTCGATATCGTTTTTGGGAGGTACGGGATAAATTACGGAAGTATCTAAAACCTTGCCCGTTTCGTCGACAACGGCAACCTTACAACCGGTACGGTAACCGGGGTCTAAGCCCAAGGTTACCTTACCCTTTACAGGCGGCTGTAACAAAAGCGGGCGCAAGTTGACTTCGAACATTTTAATTGCCTGCTCGCTTGCTCTATCGGTAAGTATTGCCCTTACTTCCCTCTCTATCGACGGCTCGATAAGTCTGTCGTAACCGTCGCCTGCGGCTTCTTCTATAAGCTTTGCGCAAACCGTTTCGTTTTTGTTTTTAATGAATTTAACCACGCATACGCGCTTTGCGATATCGGGATCAAAGTAAATTTTAGCTTTAAGGCAATCTTCCTTTTCGCCCCTGTTGATGGCAAGTATACGGTGGTTTTTTATTTCGGGAATAAGCTCGCTGTAATCAGCGTACATAGCGTAAGTACCCCTCTCGTCGTCTTTAACGAGCTTGACCTGCATTTCGCCGTGATTTTCAAATAAGCCTCTTAATTTCTTTCTCAGCTCCGCGTTATCGGAAACGACTTCGGCAATAATATCCTTTGCGCCTGTAATAGCGTCGTCAACGGTATTTACGCCCTTTTCTGCGTCGATATACTTTTCAGCTTCCTTAAAAGGGTCGCCTGCCTGCGCCAAAATAAACTCTGCAAGGGGCTGTAAACCCTTTTCGATAGCGACGGAAGCTCGCGTCTTTTTCTTTTGTTTGAAGGGGCGGTATATATCCTCGATTTCGGTCATGGTCTGCGCGGCATCGATGGCGGCTTGAATTTCGTCCGTCATTTTTTCCTGTTCGGTAATAGCCTTTGCAACCTCTTCCTTGCGCTTTTCAAGGTTGGTTAAATACTCGTACCTGTCGTTAAGATTTCTAAGAACCTGGTCGTCTATCGCGCCCGTCATTTCTTTACGGTAACGCGCTATAAAAGGTATGGTATTGCCCTCGTCCAAAAGTTTTAAAATGTTATGTACGTGTTCGGGTTTTAAATTAAATTCTTCCGTGAGCTTAGCTGAAATATCCATTGTGTTATCTTTTAATTCCCTTTAAATATATTTTTTGTTCATCCGAAAGTCTGAAGCTTTCGCACGCTTTTTGTATCGCTTTGTTGTGTGTCTTTTTATCAAGCAGGTTTTTAAGCAGAAAATTCTTTGCCGTATCGTAATACTTTACAAGCATTTCCGCAATCAGCCACGCCGCCGCCATATGTACGTAGTAGTAATCTGTATTACCCTTTTGCACCGACTGAAAAATCAAATTTGCATACTCTTCGTCAACGTAAAAATGTAAAAGCGTGGTTAAGGCAAAGCGCTGGTAAAATTCTTTATCTACGGATAAATACTTTTCTATGTAAGGCAGAAAATCTTGCCTGTGCTTTAATATACACTTAGACGTAAAGCAGTCGCAAGTCGCCCAGTTATCTATCAACGGCACGCACCTGTCAACGTATTTTATAAATTCGTCATATCCGAGTAGCGCAACCGCCGAAAGCTTTACGAAAGTTACCTCGTAATACTCGTCGGGGTAAGACATAAGCTCATCCACGCTTTTTGCGTATTTTTTTGCAAGCTTTCGCAAAGCGGGAACGCGCACGCCCAAAACGTTTATATTATCGTTTTTTAAAAGCTTTTTATGGAAAGCTTTATAGCTTTCGTCCGAAAGGCTTTTAAGCTCGTCCAAAAACTGCGGATAGGACATCGCGCCATTCCTCCACGTTAAAATGCGTGTTGGCGGGACTGGTTGAAGGAAGCTTTTTATACGGAACTTTTATATCGCCGTAATTCGCCTCGAACACCGAGCAAGCCTTGCCGCCGTTCAATATTATAAACCTTATTGCGGAATTTTGCAAGAGAGTTTTTATATCGGCGACCTTAAAATTTTTTATTGTACTGTCCTGCGAACCTACTATTTCGCACTCTGTTACGATATCCCAAAGTGCTATTTTGTTGCGAAGTAAAAATTCGCGCTTACCCTCTGTTGTATCAGGCACTTCCTCATTAAAGTAACCGCACGCCGTCCGCCAGAATCGGTTTTGCGGATTACCGTAATAAAAGTCAACCTGTCTGCTTTTTACCGACGGAAAACTGCCGAGTATTAAAAGTTGGCTGTCTTTATCGTACACCGGCGCAAAGCCGTATTTTATTTCGCTCATAACTCAAGCGGCCTGTCCACGTGTCCGACAACTGCGGCTGCTAAATACTTTTCGTCAAAGTTGCAGTCAACCGCGTCCTTTACATCGTTTAAGGTTACCGCGTTAATATTTTTTATACGCTCCTCGAAGTCGTACACCTTGCCGCTGTAAATAAGCTCTTTGCCGTACAACAGCATTTGCGAGCTTGTGCTTTCCTGCGCGAATACGGACGAAGACAGCATTTGCTCTCTGCCGCGAGTAAACTCCTCGTTTGAAATGTTTTTCTTTTTTATATCCGCTATGCAGTCGAAAACCGCTTCAACGCTCTTTAAATAATTTTCGGCGTTCACTCCCGCATATACGACGAGCGAACCTGCCTCCGAATACGGCGAAAGATACGAGTCTGTCTCTTATCCACCGCTCCGAGCCCACGCGACGTCTCTACCG
>JAIDRX010000036.1 GCA_029061495.1 Clostridia bacterium | reverse complement strand
CCGTTAAAGGGCATATCGATGAAGTTTCTGGTGTTTGCTTGCTTTGCCAAAAGTGGGTGAATGCTGGGAGTAAAGGTGTATGGGAGCTAGGTAACGGCATACCGCAGCCAACCCCATTCACCGTGGAGGCCGGCAAAATTTATTTTTGTCGGATTAAACCTGCTATCAGGCGAAAGCTTGGTGCAGAGTAGCCTGCCTTGAGTGAAAACAGCGGATAACAGACCCACGGCAATGCTTGTTTCGGCCGAACGAAATTTGCCTATTGCTGTTTGAAATTGTTCTTTGCAAAAGAGGATTAGCTCAATGAAAATTGCCAAGGAAAGCTTCTAGACTGTCTTTATATTAGAGATTACGGTGTGGACTAAGTGGTAATTCGGATATGCGCAAGCGTTCATTCCCTTAAAAGGAAACTGCTTCTTCGGCGACGGGAAGTGGGGGTGAGGGAAATCCTTCCGGACCTAAGCCGCAAAGTTTATTTAATATAAACCACTATATCGATTTTTTTGTTACGCACGCATTAGTGCGTATTATTTTTAAAATTATGGAAAGTGATAATCAAAACAATTTAAGCTCGTCGGATTCAGCCGACGCACACCCACAAACGGAAGAAATTCCAAAGCAGAAATTAAATTCAACAAGAAATAAGAAGGGTAAGAAAAAGCGCAAGTACGAGTGGCTTACCTGGGGTTTGACTGTTTTAGGCTTCTCGTTTGTATTGACGGTAATATTCAGTTTTTTAACTGAAATATCCATAAACGACCAAAGTCCTGCATATCTGTGTGTCATAGTACTTCTTATTTTGCTTATTTTAAATATCGGTTGCGATGTTTTAGCTAACGCAATTATTTCATGTCAGCCTGAGTCGTTTCATGCTATGGCTTCAAATAAAATAAATGGCGCAAAGAGAGCAGTATCGTTTTGCCGTAACGCAACAAAACTTTCAAGCATTTTTGCGGACGTTATCGGCGACATTTGCGGTATTGTCAGCGGTGCGGCAGGCGCCGTCCTCGGAACTATAATTGCTGGCAATAGCGGCGTAACAATAAAGCTTGTTTGCGCTATAGGCGTAAGCTCGGTAATCGGTGCGCTTACGGTTGGCGGAAAAGCTATATTCAAGCATTTTGCAATTAAGTATAACAGGAAAATTGTTTTCGGCTTTGCAAAATTTACAACATTCTTTAAAAAGGAAAAATAATGCTTGAAAATGTTAATGACAAACAAATAAAAAAAATGACTTTGCCGCAGCTTCACGCTTTATGTGATGAAGCTCGGCAAAAAATTATTTCTACGGTTTTTAAAAACGGCGGACATCTTTCCTCCAATTTGGGAACTGTAGAGCTTACTGTTGCCCTGCATTACGTTTTTGACTTCCCCGAGGATAAAGTAATTTTCGACGTAGGGCACCAGTGCTACACGCATAAGCTTTTGTCGGGACGGTATGAAAAGTTTGATACTATCCGCAAAAAGGGCGGGCTTTCGGGCTTTCCGAAAAGGGAAGAGAGCATTTACGACTGCTACAACACGGGGCATGCGGGAACGTCGGTTTCAGCGGCGCTCGGCATAGCAAAAGCCCGTGATATATCGGGGCAAAACTTTAACGTAATTGTCGTAATCGGCGACGGGTCGTTCAATAACGGGCTTATATATGAGGCGTTTAACAGTCTCCGTCTGCTTAACACCAAAATTTTAGTAATACTCAACGATAACGGAATGTCAATATCTCCGACGGTCGGCAGCATGCACGAGTACCTTGAAATTCTCAGCGCCGACTCCGAGCAGAAAGCAAAACGCGATAAACACGCAAAAATTTTCGAGCGGTTCGGGTTTGGCTATGACGGAGTGTACGACGGAAATGATTTAGAGCAAATGATTGCAAAACTGATCGAAGTAAAGGAAAGGTTGAAAACCGAGTCGGTTATTTTGCACGTTTTGTCCAAAAAGGGCAAAGGGTACGCTTTCTGTGAGGAAAACCCTGAGGCAACTCACGGTATATCCGTGTCCGGTACGGTTAAAGACGTTTCAGTCGAGTACTCGGACGTTTTAGGCAATACGCTTGAAACGCTTGCCGAAAAGAACGAAAAAATCGTTGCCGTAACCGCGGCAATGACCTCGAGTCTCGGCCTCAGCGGATTTTTTGAAAAATTCCCCGAGCGGTCGGTTGACGTAGGTATTTGCGAGGAGCATGCGACAATTCTATGTGCGTCGATGGCAACCGAGGGATTAAAGCCGTTCTATGCGGTATATTCCACGTTTTTACAGCGTTCTTTTGACGAAATTTTAATTGATATTTGCAGTCAGAATTTGCCCGTTACTCTATGTATAGACAGAGCGGGAATATCCGGCGCGGACGGAGAAACGCACCAGGGCGTTTTCGATTTATCGTTTTTGAGCCTCGTACCTAATTTGACTATTGCGGTACCCAAGGACGTAAAAGAATTTGAGGCAATGATTCATTTCTGCGCCGAGTATAACGCGCCTATTGCTGTCCGTTACCCGAGAGAGGGAAAGAGAATTTTCGGTAAACAGTCGAAAATTGTTGCGGGCAAATGGGAAAAGCTTAAAGACGGCGACAGCAAATTTGCAATTATAGCATGCGGTGAAAGACCTGTAACTATTGCGCTTTCAGCGGCGGAAATGCTTGAAAAAGACGGTATTAATGTAGGCGTTATTAACGCCCGATTTGTCAAACCTCTTGATACTGTAATGCTGGACGGTTTAAAAGAAAAGCATATTTTGACCGTAGAGGACAACGTGCTTGCGGGAGGTTTGGGTTCTTTAATAAATTCACACTTTGCGCATGGCGGAAAAAATATTAAAAACTTTGCCTATGGCGACGTTTTTATACCTCAGGGCGGAGTCGGTGAATTGATGGATGAATACGGCGTAAGCAGCGCCGCAATAGTTGAGTACATAAAAAATGAGAGCAGATAAACACCTTGCCGAAAAGTTCGGTTCGAGGACGAAGGCGGCGGATGCTATCGCCCGCGGACTCGTTATTGTAAACGGTAAAAAGATTGCTCCGTCGTACGAGATTAAAGAAAGCGATTTAGTAGAATTTTTAAATGCGGAAGAAATTTTCGTGTCAGCAGGCGGCTATAAACTCAGTAAAGCTATAAAAGAGTTCGGCTTTGTTGCTAAGGATAAGGTTTTCGCTGATATAGGTGCGAGTACGGGCGGATTTACAGATTGCCTTTTAAAAAACGGCGCGAGGAAAATTTACTGTATAGACGTGGGTGAAAATCAGCTTGATAAGAGCCTTGACAGAGAAAAACTTGTTATAATCGATAACTTCAATGCACGAAATCTCACAGCCGATTTATTTGCAGAAACTCTTGACGGTGTAGTAATTGACGTCAGCTTTATTTCATTGACTTATATACTAGGAGCAGTTAGCGGAATATTGAAGGATGGGGCAAGCGTGCTTGCACTAATTAAACCGCAGTTCGAATGTGAGAGCAAAAAGGTCGGCAAAAACGGAATCGTAAAAGATAAAGTCGTACACGAAAGAGTTATCAGAAAAGTTTGCGAATATGCGTCAGTGTGCGGACTTTCCCCACAAAAACTTACAACGGCGCCGCAAGTTGCGGGTAAAAATTTAGAATACGTTGTTTTGCTTGAAAAAAACAGTGTAAGTGCAGATATAGATAAGTTAATAAAGTCCGTAAAATTATAAAATTTACGGACTTTTTGTTTGCATATTTGTATAAAATGCATTATAATATGTATAGAATGAAGGCGGGTATATATATAAACAAAAATCACCTTTCGGAAAATAAACCCTATCTTGAAAGGATAAGACGTAGCCTTGAAAAAAGCGGAATAAATTGTAAGGTCGTATACGGGCTTAACGATTTAGAGGGTATCGAGGTTTTATTCGTTCTCGGCGGCGACGGAACTATTTTAACGGTTGCTTCCGCATGTGCAAAGTCCGGAATAAAAATTTTAGGTATAAACCGCGGACATTTGGGATTTTTAACGGAATTTCAGCCTGAAGAAATCGACGAGGCGATAGATCTCGTCTGTGGCGGAAATTATACGGTATTAAAGAGAAATATGCTTGAAGTTATAAGCGGTAAAAACGTTTTTCATGCTTTGAACGATGCGGTAATTCAGCGTAGTACAAGCGGAAACGGCTTCAGCAATACCGTTGATTTGCGTGCAGAAATTGACGGAACGCCCGTTGATAATTATACGGCGGACGGAATAATAATCAGCACGCCGACTGGTTCTACGGCATATTCGCTTTCTGCCGGCGGCTCTATACTTACGCCGGACATTAACGCGTTTATAATGACCCCGATTTGTGCGCATTCGCTTCATTCACGACCGGTTGTTTATAACGACAATTCCGTTCTTAAAATTTATCCTTTGTGTGAAAAGACACCATTAAATCTGATTGTGGACGGAACGGTTGTGGGCGAGCTTGGCAAAGAGGACACGGTCGTTATTAAAAAGTCGGACTATTTTGTTGAATTTATTACACGCGGAGAAAAAGATTTTTTCAATAAATTATCGGTAAAACTTAATATTTGGAGTAAATGATGCACAGAAACGCAAGACAACAGAAAATTTTAGAAATTATCGCAACTAAAGAAATCGATACACAGGAAGAGCTTTGTTCGGAATTGAACAAGCTTAACTTTAACGTTACGCAAGCAACTATTTCGCGCGACATTAAGGATTTAAGGCTATACAAAATTACGGGTACAACCAAAAAGTATAAATATGCGTGCCTTGACAGCGACGACGATTCGGTTTCGGGCAGAATGAAAAACCTGTTCCGTGAGTGCGTACAGACTATAACTTACGCTAATAACATTATCGTTGTAAAGACGATGCGCGGAAACGGTTCTACAGCGGGTACGTTTGTAGATTCGCTTCAGATTAAGGAAATAATAGGAAGCGTTGCCGGCGACGATACTTTGCTTATTGTTGTAGACAATAATGAAGATACGCCCGTAGTTGCTGAAAAACTTAGAGAGTACATAATATAATGTTAAACAGACTGTACGTTAAAAACGTCGCTTTGATTTCCGAAGCCGACATAATATTCGACGGCGGTCTTAACGTTTTATCGGGCGAAACGGGCTCGGGTAAATCCGTCATTCTCGACTCTATCAATTTTGTTTTAGGTAGTAAAGCCGACAGAACGATGATAAGATACGGCGAGAAGGAAGCTTTGGTCCGCGCCGAATTTATCGTAGACGAAAAATCCGAAGCGGCTAAAAAGCTTGACGAATACGATATTGAAAGCGACGGAACGATTATAATTTCTCGCAGACTTTCAGAGGACGGTAAAGGCGCTATTAAGATAAACGGCAACACCGTTTCAGCCTCGATGCTTAAAAGCGTTACACAGCACCTCGTAGACGTTCACGGTCAAAGCGAGCATTTTTTTCTTTTAAGCGAAGAAAACCAGTTAAAAGTTATCGACGGGTTGCTGGGTGCGCAGGCGGACGAAATTAAAGCGCAGTTGGCGCAGAAAATTTCTTTAAAAAGACAGTATAAGACGCAGATATCAGCGCTCGGCGGCGACGAGGCGGAGAGAGAGCGTAAGCTCGATTTGCTCGATTTCCAGATAAAGGAAATTGAAAGCGCAGATATTAAAGTCGGCGAGTACGACGAGCTGAAGGTTAAACAAAATATAATTGCCAACGTTGAAAAAATTCTGTCCGCATTAAATACGGTAAAGACGATATTTGATGAGGACGGAGGTTGTAACGACGGTTTGACCTCGGCAATACACGCAATGAACCAGATTTCTGGCATAGACGAAGCTTATAATCAGGTTGTTGCGCGGCTTGAAAATCTTTATACTGAGGCCGCTGACGTAACAGAAACCATATCCGATTTTGCGGACAACCTTACTTTTGACGAGCAGGAAGCGCAGCAGGTTGACGAAAGATTAAGCCTTATAAACACCCTGAAAAAGAAGTACGGCAACAGCGAGGAAGAAATACTTTCGTTTTGTGAAAAAGCCAAGGCAGACTTTGAAGCAATCCACGACAGCGCGGCAACTATTGCGAAATGCAATAAACAAATTGCCGCTTGCGACGATGAAATATTTGATTTGTGTGAAAAGCTTACTTCGCTGAGAAAGAGCGCTGCACGAGAATTTTCACGCAGGGTGGAAAGCGAGCTTAAAACTCTCAATATCCCCGATGCAAAGTTTGAAGTTTTGTTCACAGAGTATGACAGACAGACGGCAAATTTACAGTCAACCAACGGGTCGGATGAATTAGGATTTCAGTTTTCCGCTAACAAGGGCGAGCCTTTAAAGCCGCTAAACAAGGTTATAAGCGGCGGCGAAATGAGCAGGTTTATGCTTGCGATAAAGACCCAGCTTAAAGATTTGAACGGAATTTCAACCTATATATTCGACGAAATCGACGCGGGCATAAGCGGTTACACCGCAGGTACGGTTGCAAGAAAGTTTATCGATATTTCAAAAAACACGCAAATTCTTGCGGTTTCGCATCTACCGCAGGTTTGCGCGGCAAGCGACAAACAATTCCTTATATATAAGGTAGAGGAAAGCGGAAAAACCTTTAAAATGGTTAAAATCTTTGACGCTA
>JAIDRX010000035.1 GCA_029061495.1 Clostridia bacterium | reverse complement strand
AAACGTGTTGTTTACTCCCCTTTCACCGACAACCGCAGTTATTTCGGATGAGCGGATATCCAACACGGCTACGCTTGTTTTGCGCATTATTGCCGGCGCCTTTTGCACGTATTATGATATTGTGATTATATAATAGGATAATCGTAAAGTCAACTAGAACAAACAAAAAAGCGGTCGTCATAACCGCTTTTTTATTATAGAAATTATTAAAAAATACTTAAGTTATCTTGCGCTGTACTCCGCGCGGATTTCCCCTTCGACTCCTCCGCGGTAAACCCTGAGCGTTCCGCCGAGTTTCTCCCTATCAGTAAGCTTAGCAAATTTAGGAAAAGCCGCCTGCAGCTTTTCGTAAGGCGAGTCTGTATAGTCGTCCATCTCAATTACAAGACCGCTGTGCAAATTGAAAAACAATTTTTCGGTATAATCATCAATTTGAGAATTTACGTCAAGGTTTATTGACGAAACGAGCGAACGCAGAGAGCCGAATATCTCTTTAAACGAACCAGCAATAGCGGCGACTTCTGGAATTTTTTCTGCGGAAACTTTATTCAAAATGAGGTTGGGCGAACCGTCGTTGATATTTGCGTTAGTTTCGATGCCCCTCAAATACTTTCCGTCATTGTCGTACATATTATAAATTCTGTACTCCTCTTCACCGCTGGCAACGGCAAATGTTTCAAGCCGTTCCTTTAAAGTAATGTTCAGCGTACAGGGATATTTCTTTTTGCACGAGGCTACGGTATAATTACTGTCAGCCACAGCTTTAGCCACGTCGCTTGTACTGACGAAAAGAATACTTTCTCCCTTAAACTTACTTAACGATTTTTTCGCTTCGGCGTAGCTTGCCGAGCAGTCGTCGGCATACGTAACCATAGTAACGTTGATATTTTTAACGGCATAAATCATACCTATGCCGATAACCAGCGCGGCAAAAAACACAACCCCTATAACCAACGCAACAATTTTTCTTAAGTACTTCATATTTGTCAAACGGTAACCCTAACGATATCCGCGCCGAGATTTCTCAGCTTATACTCGAAAGAGCCGTACCCCCTGTCAATGTGGGAAATATCCATAACCTCGCTTCGTCCGTCAGCGGCAAGTCCCGCAAGCACCAACGCCGCGCCGCCTCGCAAATCGTGTGCAATTACGTTAGCGCCCTTAAATTTTTCAACTCCGCGCACAAACGCATTGCGGTCAATAACCGTAATATCCGCACCCATTTTCCTGAGTTCCGGGACGTACTTAAAGCGCGTCTCGAAAAGGTTTTCCGTGATAATCGACTGACCGCTGCAGATACAGCACAGCGCCGTCATCTGCGCCTGCAAGTCGGTAGGAAACCCGGGGTATGGCTGCGTTTCGATAGTTTTGACAGAAGCGAGCCTTCTGTTATTTTCAAGTATTATTTTATCATCTTTTATATGTATTTTGCAACCGTTTTCTCTAAGTTTATGTATAAGCGAGCTGATATTTTCGTGATAAACGCCTTCAGCGCGCACCTCTCCGCCGCACATTGCCGCGGCAATTAAAAAAGTACCCGCCTCTATCCTGTCGGGGATAGGCAAAAACTCACAACCGTGAAGGGTTTGCACCCCCTCTATAATTACGGTGCCGCTGCCCGCTCCCGAAACCTTTGCGCCTATGCAGTTTAAAAATTTTTGCAGGTCCTCTATTTCAGGTTCGCGCGCGGCGTTCTTGATTACCGTCGTGCCTTCGGCTTTAACAGCGGCAAGCATAATATTTTCAGTCGCCCCAACACTGGGGCAGTCGAGCATTATCTCGTTACCGAACAGCTTGTCGCACTTGCAAAGAATGTATCCATTTTTTTCGGTAATATTTACGCCTAAACGCTTAAGTCCCGTAAGGTGTAAATCGACGGGTCTTAGCCCTATGTCGCAACCTCCGGGGTAGGCGATTTTTGCCATATGAAAGCGGGATATTACTGAACCGAGCAAAAACACCGACGAGCGCAACTCGTGTGCGAGCGCGCTTGGTATTTCGTAACAGTCCGCAGACGAACTGTCGATAGTTATGTTATTATTTTCGTAAACCGCCTTGCAGCCCAGACAGGTAAGAATTTTTACCATATTCTTGACGTCCGAAATTTGCGGTACGTTTAAAATTTTTACTTTTTCGTCGGTTAAAACCGCCGCCGCAAGTATAGGAAGCACCGAATTTTTCGCTGCCTGAATTTTCACGCTTCCGTATAGCTTGTTTCCTCCGTTTATTATGTATTTTTCCATATTTAACTCCGAGTATGTAAAATATACTCCATTATATGGAAAAAACGATTGCGAATGTTAATCCTGCCGCGACACGTTATACAGCACGCCCATAGACGCCATTGTAATAATCAGCGAAGTATTGCCGCTGCTTATCAGAGGCAATGGAAGCCCTGTCGGAGGTATCGCTCCGCTTACGACAAGCGCGTTTACTATTACCTGAATACCATAAACGAGCGTAAAGCCCGAAGCAAGCAGATAACCGAACCTATCCTTGCAGTTGCGCGCTATTTTAAACCCTCTGTATACTATGAATCCGCAGACGAAAAAGAACACCAAAAGCCCGATAAAGCCGAGCTCCTCTCCCATAATAGACAGAATAAAGTCGCTTTCGGCAAAGGGTAAAAAGCGGTACTTCTGGGTCGAATTGAAAAGCCCCGTGCCGAACACACCTCCGTTGCCCAGTGCATATAATGACTGTATAAGCTGATAGCCCTCTCCCTTAGGCGAAGCCCACGGGTCGAGAAAGGCGCTTAATCTCTGCAGGCGGTAAGGTTCTAAAATAATCAAAACGGGAATCGCCACTGCAAACGGTATTAACAGAAACAAAAAGGTCTTTAAGTTAGTGCCGCTTAAAAATACAAGCCCGAGCATTAACAGCCCCACACACATGGTTATGGACATATTCGGCTCTAAAATGATAAGCACGCAAAAGCCTATGCCTACGCCGAGTACGGGCAACACTCCCTTTATCGTCTTAACTCTCTCGTGGTTTTTTGCGAAGTACGCCGCAACGAAAAGCGCATATGCGTACTTTGCAATTTCAGACGGCTGAATCGTAAAAGAGCCGAAGCCAATCCAACGCGTAGCGCCGTAGTTGGTTATACCTATCACGGGAACGAATACGAGCGCAAGCAGAATAGCCGCAATTATAATTGCGGGATATCTGAATTTTATAAGTTTTTTATACGGCAAAAAGCACGTGCCTACCATTGCCGCCGTTCCCAGTCCGACACCGATAAGCTGTTTTTTGACGAAGTATAAACTGTCGCCGTACTGCACCTGCGCCGTATACGAGCTTGCGGAATAAATCATAAGACAGCCGAAGCACGCCATTAAAAAAACGCATATTAAAAGCGGGATATCTCCCGCTTTTTTCTTACCTTTCAGAAGCTTCATTTATACCTTCCACAAGCTGTTTGAACGCGTCGCCGCGCTCCTCGTAATTGGAAAAGCTGTCGAAGCTTGAACTTGCGGGACTTAAAAGAACGAACTGTCCCTGCTTTGCGGTTAGCTGTGCAAGGTGAACGGCAGTCGTAAACTCGGCGCACAGCGAAAAGCTGACAAACCCGGAATTTATTGCCGCATTGAGCAGTTTGAATCTGTTTTCTCCGTACAGAACCGCGTGAACGACTTTGCTAGATTTAAGCGAGCGGAATAAAGGTTCGTAGTCATACCCCTTGTCTTTGCCGCCCAACAAAATGACAGTCGGCTCGGTCATAGCAAGCGCGGCCTTTACCGTGGCGTCAACATTCGTCCCCTTACTGTCGTCAACATAAGTTACGCCGTTGACCTTTCTTACAACCTCAATGCGGTGCTTAATACCCTTGAACGAGCAAATCGCTTCGGCAACTTTACGCTTATCAAGTCCGAGAACGTGTGCAACCGCCACGCACGCAAGCGCGTTGTAAACGTTGTGCGCTCCGTTTATCTGCATGTCCGCAACGTCGAAGTACTTTTCGCCGTTATAGTAAACGCTTCCGTTCTCAAAATATGCGCCGTCAATTCGTCCGCGCATCGAAAAGTAAATTGTCTTTGCCTTCGTGTTCTGCGCAAAGCCTTTTACAATTTCGTCGTCGTAGTTTAAAACGGCGTACTCGCTCTCGCGCAGGTTTCTGAGTATTTTACTCTTTAAAAATATGTAGTTGTCCATATTGTAG
>JAIDRX010000034.1 GCA_029061495.1 Clostridia bacterium | reverse complement strand
ACGGGCAAGCCGTGTTTTGTATCGAGCGTATAGACCGCTGTATACTGCGACTGTCCGAAGCGGTTAAAAATGCCGCTGTGCGTAAGCTTCTCAACGTTGCGCGCCGTCGTTGCGCGGGCGTAACGTAATTCGTTTGTTATATCAGTGTACGACGTTTTACAGCCGTTTCCGAGGACGTTTTCACGGGTCAGCAAAAACGCCCCCGTCAACATTGTTGACGCGGTTAAACGCTTGCCGCCGCTCTGGAAGCGTGCCGAGCCGTCCTTGCCGGACAGTTCGGGCGGCATTACGGAAAATCTGCTATTTAGTTGTTTTTCCGTTGCTTCTGCCATTCCTTAACCTTTTCTTTTATTTAACGTCTATACTTAACTGCTCGAAGCCTTTCGGAAGCCAGGAGCGCGGGGCGGTTCGCCTACCGTTTGCGCCGCCAAGGCGGTGAACGGGCGCACACTCTGGGCAATAGCAAGATTTATAGTCGCGCGATATTGCCCAACCCGCGCCGCGGGCTTTTACGTAGCTTGTAAACTCGCCGCGCTCTCCGCAGTCGTCGCAAGTATATGTTTTTGCTCTCATAATTATTTTCGTCCTTTAAAGTAGTATTTCGATTTACTACTTAGGCCTAAATAGTATGATATCATACTACTTTGCCCTCGATTTATATTTATCAAAATAACACCGCCGACACTTGCCGCACCTAACGCTCTTATCTTGGCCGAAGCTCCAACCGAGCGAGCGAACAGCCTGCGCGCCGTTGTATATCTTTTTCGTTTCCTGTACTTCGGCGCTTTTTCCGCAGTCGTCGCAAAAGCATACGAACACGTGCACGGAATAGCTTCTCACACTCATTGGTCGCCGTCCTTAATACCTAATATCTTTTGTGCAGTTTGTAACAGCTCGCACGCCTTGGAACGGTCGCGAAAATGTATTGCTTCACCTTTAAAAACAAGCGCACTGTAAACCAATTCGGCCAATTGTGAATATTCCTCTTGCCATTGGTCTATTTCGTGGTGTGCTTCAGCCGCTAAACGTTTTTGTGTTTGGTAAAGCTCGTATTCTTGCGCGTTCATTGTGATAGTTATTAAAGTTTCCATAAATTACCCCCTTTTTTTAGTTGTTTTCGCCCGTTCTGAACGAAACGGCGCGAGGAATTATTCAAATTTTTCTCATTTTTGCTCTCGTTGGCTCACGGTGCGCAATTTGACGACCGCGCAATTAATAATGCGGAGAGCGTGCGCTCCGCGCGGAACGACTGCCACCGCCCGCGCCGTTGTTGGCACGCCTGCCAACGGCGCGGGCGGTAACAGCCTTATTTTTTGGCTGTTAAAGTGGTACTCGCGGCGGCGGGCGGGGTCGGCTTCGGTTGTGCCTGCACGTCGTCCAGCGTTAGCTGTCCCTGCACCTGGTCGGGCTTGTCTTTTCGGATTTCCGTTCCTGCGGGCTCGCGCACGCTCTGGGCGTTCCTTGTTGCCCGCTTTTGCTCTTTCCGTTCGAGCCGTGCCTGGCGTTTCTGTTCTCGGCGTTCTTTTCGGCTCAACGGTTTTAACGCCTCGGTTGTTTCCTCGTCCGCGGCTTCAACTATTGCTTCGAGCTTTTCTATTGCCTGCTCACGGGTGTTAAGCAATATATCCGCGTTTGCTCCCGACTCACGCGCGAGCAAGTCCTCGGCGCGGTTGGTTTTGTACGTCCAGGGCGCCCACCAACGGCGCTTCTTTTCGGGTGCAAGCTCTTTCTTACGCCTGGTTATTTCGTTTTTGCGTACAAGCTCTTGTATATCGAGCTCGTCCGCGAGCTTGTCCTCCTCGGTAAGCGTACCGCGTATAAGCTTATAATCGAGCATATACAAGGCGTAAATATTATTTGCTATGCCTTCCTGGTGTTCGGGCTTGTTTATATGCCCCTTGTTTTCGTGGAGCTCTCCGAACGCTTTATACAACGCTTTATTTAATTCGTCGATTTTGTCAATTAGCATTGCCTTTTTGCTCCTTTGGTTTCGGTGTGGCTTTGTCGGGCTTGCGGTACAGTTCGGGCTCTATCGTGTTATAAAACGCCGCCGTCGCTTCGTCGTTCTGCTCATCGGCGCGGCGATACGGTAAATAATGGAAGTCCGCGCCCTCGGCGGGTACAAACTCATTGAAACAGCTTGTGCTGTTGTAGTTCTCGAATATATCGCCGTCGTACTCGTACGTTGTTTCGGTGTAGTTGTTTCCCTCGCCGTTTATATACTCGTCGTAGTCCTGCATATTACTAAATTCGCGGCAGTGCCAACGCGTTTTCTGTATCCAGGAGCCGCCCGAGGTGTCAAGCTCCATTGACTGCACCTCGATAAACTTTTTACAAAGTTCGCGAATGTTCAAGTCAATAAGCTTGCCGCGCTGTACGTCCATATAAACTTCAACGCCGTAATGCCTGTGCATTTCATACCAACGACTAACCCAGTCGGGCAACGTCGAGCTTTTGCGGCTGTTATAGTAACGTTGCGCTTCTGATATAAACAAGCGGCTAAACGGTGGTATAAATTGCGTTTTAAGCTTCTCGTTTGCAAGCCCTAAATAATACGGGTTAACGTAATACGGCTCGTAATACTTCTGATACCCGACAAGAAACTTGACTTCGTAATTCGTGAATATCGGCGGAGCGGTCGGAGCTTGCAAAGGCTTTTCGCGGCTCTCGTTCAGAAACTCGATTTTATCGCACGCACGTTTCAGGAGCTGCTCCCGCTCGTTCTGATACGTCAACCAACAAAAATACGTATTTAAAGCCGTTTTGCCGACTCCTGGCTTGCCTGTGATTATCGTTATCACGCGCCCCAAAATTCCTTTATTGTTTCAAGTATTACGTCCGCGGTTTCTTTGGTTATCATTCCGCAAACTACACGGAAAAAAGTTTCCTCTTTAAGCTTCTGAATAAATACGGGGAGCTTCTCGACGGGTTCAACCTTGCGCAACGTTTCGAGTACTGCTTCTTTGATTTCTTGCTTTGTCAATTTCATTTCCTGCACCTCACTTTTTTTTGATTTCGTTGTAAACCTTAATGCCGATGAACACTAACCACGCCGCGGCAATTATTACGCATATCCACGTTAAGGGGGTTGAAATGGCGGCAAAAAACGGTATTTTGTCATAAACCCCCGCCGCAACTCTGAACGCGACAGCGCCAATTAATAGCAAAGTGAATACTATTATTAAAACCGTCATTTTATTTCGCCTGCTACAATTTTAGCTATTACGTCCGATTTGTTAGGTGCTTCTATTTCGTCGGCAAGCTCTGCGAGCTTGCGTTCTGTTTCTGATACTGCAACGTCCATATACACGCGGACGTAAACACTTTTGCCGCGGTCTGCGTAACTGTCTGAACGTTGCAAAACGCGGACGTTTGAAAGCGTTTCCAAATAGTCGGCAAGCTTCTTTACTTCGTCGGGTGTACCGTGTAAACGTAATTTAATCATTTCTTAACCTCGCAATTTGCTTCGATTAGTTTGATAATTTCGGTTATATTTGTTTTTGGAATTTTTAAATATTCACTTAACAACCCGAGGTCGCGCTCTCCGTAAAGAAAATCAAGCACGCCGTCAAGGTCGTTCCAGTCGAACGAATAAAGCATATATGCGTTGTATTCTTTCGGAAACGTCTTTTTTACGAGCTCGTGAACGTCTACGCCCTCGTGCGCCGTGGTCTTAACTGGGTGTAATAATTTCGCTACGTCGTAAGCGTTCATTATTTGCCCCCCGAAACAAACAGCGGGTAAACCGTAACAGGCGTTAAGCTGTTTGAAAGTATATCCAGGCTGTCGCCGCTCTGGAAGCTTACGCCGCCCGCGGTGTCCTGTATCTTTATTTCGCGACAGCTTAACTTTGCATAGTATACGGTGCTGTCAGCTTCGAGCCTGTATTCGATACAGCAAGCCTCGGCAAAGTATAACGTTGAGGGCGCGCTCGTCCTCTGAAAACAGCCCGAAACACCGAACGCCGCCCGCGCGGGGTTCTCAATGGTTATTAAATCATTGTATAGCGTTTCAAAGTCGTTGACGTCGTAAGCCGTCGCCCTGGTTGTAATGAACGTCGCGGAAACGTTTCCGATTTTAAACAAGTGTGCATACACTGGCGCGGAGCTGTCCTCGTCCGACGTGCCGCCCGCTTTTATGCCCGTGTCGACGTCGCCGATTATCCAGGTTCCGCCCGCTCCGATATACGGCGTTTTGCCGTCCTGTCCGTCCTTACCGCTTGCAACGTTCTTACGCGTTCCGAAGTAAGCGCAAAGGGCGGCAAGCGTAAGCATAACGGCAACCATAAACACGACCGCTATTATCAGAATTACTTTGTTAAACTTCTTCGGTTCTGCATTTTTCATTTCTTTTTACCTGCCTTTTTGCGGGGTTTACTTTTTTTGTTCCTGCTCGTTTTCGCCTTAGTCGGCGCGGCTTCTGCTCGCTTTTTAAACGGCAACGTTAAAAGCTTGTACAGGATAAAGACAACAAGCGGGGCAAGCAAAGCTATAATTATCCAACCCCACCAGGGAACGCCCAAAAATGCGCAACTCTCGCCGTCGCCCGTTGCTGTCGGTTTGCGACTGCCTGTCTGCTTGTTATCGACAACGCCGAGGTTGTACGTCTTGCCCGCCATTTCAAACCCCATACGTAACAACGTAACGTTTTCAACGCGGGTACCCGAGGACTTGTTCACGGCGAAAGCCGCCCAGGGAGTGAGCAACGTCCACGCCCAGTTCTCGCCGAGCTCGTAACCTGTTTCGTAAAAGTTTAAAACAAAGTCGTATTTTAAAAACTCCGCTTTGTCCTCGTCTGAAAGTTTAATACCTTGCTTATCCAGGCGGGCGACGAAATCAGCCGCGCGCTCTATTCTATCCCAATTATACTTTTTACCGCCGAGCCCGTTATTGTCGTTGCTCGCCGTGTCCTTATACGTCGGTTTTACGACGGTGTGTTGCGTTTCGCCGCGCTTTTCCTTGCCTGTAATTCTTTCGTCGTATGTGTAATAATCAAAGCCGACGTCAACGGATAAAAGCTTGTCAATGTTGTAGTCCGTCGAAAACGCGACGTAATGCGCGTCGCAAGCTTTATTTATTGCCGATAACGTTAAGCCGTCTTTTAATCGAATATAGCCCACGCGCTTTTCTGAAATTTCTACGACTTCCGTCGTTGTCTTTTCATAGCTTATTTTGCCGTCTACCGTGCGCGCCGTCCATACCCACCCCACGCCGTACGCAACTTCTGTTATTGTGTTATCATTGCCCGCGGGGTCGTCAAAAAGCCTGTTATATGCACGGTGTATTGCGGTTATATCGTAATAACGTTCAGGGTCTTTTTTAATGGTTAAGCCCTCAACCTTGTATTTGTAGAAAACGCCGACAGCGTTCAAATACGTTAAATGGTAGTCGTCGGGCTCTATGCCCGCCCCCGTGCTCTGCGATAGTCTTATTGTCGTTGCCCTAAAATCGGTAGTTTTCCCGCTCGGTTGGTAGACGTATATTAAAAGCTCGCCGTCCGTGCTCTCGGCAATTGATATTACTTGCAAGCTGTAATCGCTTTCTTTTATCGGATAATCTGATAAATTAAAGCTGCTATCCTTGCGCAAGTCGTCCAGAACGTCCGAGGGCGCGGAAGTGGCGGCGCGCGCAAAATTTGCGCCGCCGCCCGCTATGGACGTTATTAATAGCACTATTGCGGCAATTATCACCGCAAGCGCATATGTACGTTTGCTTGTCCGTTTCATTGCCTACCGCCAAAAACAACGTTTTTATTAAGCGTTACGTTCGGCGCAATATCGCTGCCGTAACTGCTGCCGCTTATTTGAAACATATAGCCGTTAATACCTGTTAAATCGCTTTCGGTAAAGTAAGCTACTTCTACGCCCTTGAATTTATAAGCCGCTTCATAATCAACAAGCACGTTGTTATTTACGTGGCAATAGGCAGTATACCAGGCATAATAAATTGCCTCTTTGTGCGCCTGGTCGTAATCGTCGAAGCCCTCAATAAACATTGAATATTCTAAGCTCTCCGTTGTCGGTGTAGCTATGCCGCCATAAATGCCATACTCAAACGCGCGATTTGATACACCGCACCCGTCTTTAAAATTGACGTTAAAATTTAAGTATCTGTTAAACTCGCTTATAAAGCTTTCACTTAAATAAGCTTTTGCAGATTTAAGTACAAAATCGCCGATAATCGTTCCGTCGCCAAATTCTGCGGAGCCGTCATAATCTGTCAAATCGCCAAAATCTGTAAAGCAAGGACCGATATTAAAATATGTTACACTTTTTAAACAGTCTACCGTGCAAACGTCCGCGGAAGCCGTTCCGCGCAACGTCGCGGTTACTTTTATTTGCTCGCTGAAAGGAGCTAAAAAGCGCAACCTTGCGTTTGCACTGTTTGCAACGTCGGGAGTTATCGAAACGTAGTTCGCCGCGGGCTTGCCGTCCGCGAACTTTGCCGACCAGTCAAACGCGCCGTTTATGTATTGATTTGATAACGTTGCGGTCAAGGTTATTTCACCGTCGGGCGCGTACTCTTGATTATTGTCAAGACTGCGGGCGGTCAACAACGTAAGCCCGCGCCCCATTTTGTACGAGCTGCCGTCCGTCAGCTTCTCACCGTCCGAGCCTATCGCAAGTACCGCCGCGTTTGTGTTGGGAGCGTTGCTCGCTGCCGAGCCTTTGCCCCACTTGACGGGGTTCCACTGCTTACCCAATGCAAGAGCCGTTATAATGTACACTGCCGCAATAACTATCACCAGGAGCACAACGACAAGGAACTTTAAGCCCTTGTTGCTCTTTGCCTTTGATTTTGCCATTTTTTACCCTCCCTTTGGGGGTGTTCAAGCTAATATGCGCGTAAAAGCTCGAAATTTGCGTTATTTCGCAAAGTAAGCCCCGCACGAGTATAAACTCATAGACCCCTCAAAAACTGTAATTTATAAATTACAGCAATTGTAACATATAAATTACTGTATTGTCAATGTCTGTAACCCACAAATTACAAAATTTGTTTTAAAATTGTTACAGAGGATATTATGACAATAGCTGATAAAATCTATGAATTGAGAAGCTCTCGCAATATGTCGCTACGCGAATTTGCACAGCTTGCGGGCGTTACACACACAACAATTGCAAGGCTTGAAGCTGATACATACGGTACGCAAAAAGTTTATTTAGATACGCTTTATCTAATTTGCAAAAACCTTAACTATGACTTTAATAAATTTTTAAATGAAACGGGTTATCTCAAAAATACCGATACCACCGCCGCGCCGATGGGCGACACCCTCACCCGCGAGGAGCGCGAGCTTGTCCAAGGTTACCGAGGTTTAGACGATAAGCTTAAAAAGCTTGTACGCGATAGCATAAAAGTTTACAGCGGGGATAATGAATTGATTTTCAACCCCGACAAAAAAGTTTAAAATACCCCCTACATCACTTTTGTAGGGGGTAACAATGATATTAACGAAAGAGGACTTCAACGGACTTTTGCAAATACAAACGGTATTGCAAGCAATTATCCGAAACGCGATAATGTCCGAACGTGAGGAGGAACGCGAAAGAAATTTTGACAAACAGATTTACGATATAAACGGGGGTATTCTGAATACTTTCAAAAAGGAGAATTCAGAAATGAAACCAACACCAAAGACTTATAAAAAGACTATCAGAATAGAAGGCTGCGACGTTCACCTTCGAACGCGCCTTTGCGGAAGGGGCTTGACGTTCGAGCTTCGATACCGCAAAGACGGTTTAAACGTCAACGCTTCGGCAACCGAGAAGGCGGCGGCAATTGAAAAGTTTACAAACAAGCTTAAAGCCGCTCTGAGTGCAAGGAGCTTGCCGCTCGTGCCTTCCACCTTTCACGAGTTCGCGACGTACTACTTCGAGAACTTCCGAAAAAAGCAAGTCGCCGCAAAGACTTTTCAGCAAGACTTTAACCGATACAAAAACCACATTCAACCGCATTTCGGCAGTATCGAGCTTCGGAAAATAATTCCTATGCAATGCCAGGAGCTACTCAACAAATTGCTTGCCGACGGTTACGAGCGGAGCGCGCAAGACGTTCAGTCGCTTCTGAACTGCATTTTCAAAATGGCAATTGCGCATAACGTACTTGACCGCAACCCCCTTGCCGTTCTGCTCCCTGTAACGCACGAGCGCGAACACGGCAAGGCTTTAACGAAAGCCGAGGAGCTGCACCTGTTGGAAGCTTCGGCGGGTACGCCCTGCCAGCTTATGTTTGCCGTCGCGTTGTATACGGGCTTGCGCCCCAACGAATATAAAACGGCGCGTATCGAAGGCGACTTCATTATAGCGGTGAACAGCAAGCGCAAGACTAAAAAGGTTGAATTTAAAAAAATTCCGATAACGCCTATGCTCCGCCCCTTTTTGGCAGACGTAACGGAATTGACCTTTTACATACCCGAGGTTATGCGCGAAAAGTTTAAAGCGATATTGCCAAGTCATAAGCTTTACGACCTGCGGACGACGTTTTATACGCGCTGCCACGAGTGCGGCGTTGCCGACGTCGCGCGAATGGAGTTCGTCGGACACTCCCTCGGCAAACTCGGCAACGCTTATACAGATTTATCCGACGACTTCCTTCTTTCAGAAGGAAAAAAGCTAAACTATTAAAGGATATTGCCCCAAAATTGCCCCAATTTCATTTTAACTTTGGGGCAACCCGCGGAAAAACGCAAAAAAACAGGCAAAAAACCGCCGTTTTTGCCTTAAAATGCCCCCCTTCCGCCTCGAACTGCGGTTCGATTCCCGCACGGGTCACCAATCTCAGTCTAATTCGAATATTTCACAAAGTATTCGGTTAGGCTGATTTTTTATGCTTTAAAACGGCACTTTATGCCGCAAAAGGCTATTGACAGAAATTGCGGTGTGTTAGGCTCGTGCGCCAAAGGCAAACCAAAACCCGACTGATAACAGTCGGGTTGCTGTGTTTCGCCCTTATTTGCCTATATACACACCGCAAGAAAAGTTTCAGTCAATAGCACTGTGGAATAAA
>JAIDRX010000033.1 GCA_029061495.1 Clostridia bacterium | reverse complement strand
GGCGCTGTTATGCCCGCCTCTGCGCGTTCAAGGCTTATAAGCTGGGCGAACGGTGGCGGGTACGTCATAGAGGACGACTACGACAGCGAGTTCCGCCTGTCGGGTAAGCCCCTGCAAAGCACGTACAGCCTCTGCCCCGACGAGGTAATTTATATGAACACCTTTTCAAAGAGCCTTGCGCCCTCTATGCGTATGGGGTATATGGTTTTGCCGCCAAAGCTTTACGAAAGGTATTTAAAGTTGTTTTCGCACTCGGCGTGCGTAGTTCCGCTGTTCGAGCAAAAGACGCTTGCCGCCATGCTTGACGGAGGGTACTTCGAGAGGCACATAAACAGGTTAAAAAATTACTACCGCACTGTTCGCGCCGCCGTGCTTGAAAAGGCCGCGTCGCTTAAAGTAAAGTGCGAGGTGAAGGATACGGGCAGCGGACTGCATATGCTTTTAAAATTCCCCGAAGCTCCCTCCGATAAATATATAAAGGAGAGGGCGGCGGAAAGCGGTATAAATATAAAGTGTCTGTCGGACTACCTGCTTGCGCCTTTGGATGGCGTTGAAAAGACCGCCGTTATAAACTACTCGGGGGTGTCGCCCGAAATAATTAAAAACCTCAATATAAAATAAAGACCGTCCGAAAGGACGGTCTTTAAAGTTCTTTTCTTAAGTTATCTTGCGCAGCTAAGTGCAACGTACGAAAGGGGTGATACCGCCAATTCATCAGCTGCAGAGTTATCCAATTCGTTCAGCATTTCGTATATAGACATATCAGTACCTCCTTTTAAATGTAAATTCCTCAAACTTTTCCCTAAAACTTGACCTTATCTTGCGCAGTCTAATACGACGTAGGCAAGGGGGGACACCACAAGTCCTTTGTTCTCGTCAAGTTCATTTATTGCATCGTAGATAAACATTTTAAACACCTCCTGTGTTTAGTTGCTACTCCGTTTCCGGATTTCGGTTGTAGTATAGCACCTGTTTTTTTGTTAGTCAATAACATTTTTAACTTTTTTAAAAATTTTATTTTTGTTACTTTCTAACATAATTATATGATAATTCCGATAATTTATGTTAATTAACAGAATTCTTTTTTACTTTTTGCGAAAAATTTTCAAAAATAACAGAAATTAACATTTTTTAACATTTTTCGGAGTTCTATTGATAACTACTATAAAATAAGCCGTTAAAAATTACCGAACGGGGCAAAAAATTACCGCCGCCGCAGTAAATTTAAAGCGGAGGCGGTAAAAGAGAGAGGGGGTCTTTGCTTATTTTTCTATAATATCGAGGTAAGTTACGGGGTCTGCCCAGTC
>JAIDRX010000032.1 GCA_029061495.1 Clostridia bacterium | reverse complement strand
AACCCCAAAAAAAAAAAAACCACCCCCCCCCGCGCCCCCCCCCCCCCCCCCCGGGGCGGATTTTATGTAATTAAATTTTAAGCAACCTTTGTTACGCTCGTTCCGTCATAGCAGTAAAGTCTGCCGTCAAGAGCAGCGTTCTGAGAAGGATAATCTGTGGTGTAAGATACGTCAGACTGCAGGAAGTAAACTTTTCCGCCGTAGGCAACTATTCCGTTTGCCTGTTTGGTTGAGATAGTTTTAATCTGTCCGCTTGCAATATCGTAAGCATAGAAGCCCGTATTTTTATTAGAGTTTGAGGAGAAGTAAATCACACCGTTATATGCGTACATATCGTTTATTTCTACGTCAGCTTTTATTTGGGTTATATTCGAACCGTCAAGGTTGCAGGCCTTAAGAGCTTTGTCGGTATGAGCATAATAGTAAATTTTATTGTTATATACCGCGATATCCTGCGCCTTAATGTCAAGGTTCTCATTGCTTCCGTCGGATACATTATATTTATAAATATATTTATAGCCGACTGCGGGATTAATTACAAAGTAAATATTATCGCCAACCTTTTCAAAACCGGTTATATTAAGGTTTTTGCCCGTGTACAATTCCGTAACGTTTTGACCGTCAAGATCCATTTTCATAATGTAATTGGTGTGGGTACCGGGAACGCCTATCTTCACGTAGTAGATAGTATCGCCGTCGAAAATAAGATTTTCGCATCTGCTTGAATTAATTTTAGTGCTTTCGCCCGTACTCATATCCATTCTGAACAGTGCGTAGTTAGTGGCGATATAAGTGCTGTAATACATATAGCCGTTATAGAAATACACGTTTGAAACACTGTCCGCAAGAACCTTGAATTTGTTTTTAGTGGAGGGGCTGTATTTATACAGACAACCGTCGTCAAGAGGATTAGTATAGTAAATTTCGCCGTTGTATTCCGCAAGGCAAGAGTAACCTGTAAGAGCGGTATCGTCAACGGGAACGAAGTTAACCATTAAATCGGTTTCCTGCTTAGTGCTTACGTTAAACTTATAAAAATGCTTATCGTTCAGCTTGTAGAAATACAGGTAGGTTCCGTCGGAAGAGAGAGAAGAGTAACCGTTGTCTTCCGCAGAAATCACTTTTTCACCGGGCATACTCGAATCGGAATTTGTCTGAGTGCTTACTCTGTAAATGCCGTCGCCGAAAATATTGCTCGTCAATAAATCGTTGTTGACGTAATAAATATAGTTTCCGACTTTTGTAAGATACTTGCCCGCATCGGTAGTAAGTTTAACGGCAGTTGCGGAGGTTACGTTATATTTGTAAATAGCTTTTGCAAGTCCGTTTGACCCGTCAAAGTACAGCGTGCCTCCGTCGTTGATTATGTAGGAAACCTTTTTATCGAAGACCAAATTGCCTGTGCCTTCGGTTGCGGAAGCGGAAATTTTATACAGCTTTCCGCCCTCACTCTTGTTGGAATAATAGATATTACCGCCGTAGTAAACAAGATATTCCGCTTTATCGGTTGTAAGCCTTACCGCTTCCTGAGAGCCGTCAAGCTTGTATCTGTAAATTCCGTTTTTCGAAGTATTTATAAGCAAATTATTTATTGCGTAATATATGTAAGTTCCGTCCGTTACGAGGTATTCGCCCGAAGTACCGTACAGCGTCGTGCTTACGGTTGAGTAAGATTTAATTACTTTTGTAAACAAACTTGTGCTGTAATAATACAAGCTCGTTCCGTCCGAAATCATATATTCGGGAACGTCATTGTTTACCTTTTTAACGGTAGAACCGTCCACGACATATAATTTATTGCCGTCAAGATTATTCTGGAAATATAGTTTACCATTACTGTAAGCGCTGTATAACTGCTCTTCGGTAGTGGTTATTTTCAGCTTAGCCGTACGCGTAATTGTAAGATAGTTTGTGCTTTCTATTATGCACTCAACCGAATAAGTTCCTACCTGCGTTACCGACTCAGCCTCAACTCCGTTATATTTATAAGTAACTTGCGCGTCCGCAGGGAGATTCCCTACCACTTGCAGACTGTGCGGAAGTGAATCGTATTCGACTGTTAAATCCGAAAGGGTAACGGTAGAAGAGGTGAACTCGGCTTTGTTTATTGTAAGCTTTGCCGAAAGGTTAAGGGTGGTGTATCCCTCTTTTGTAAGGGTTGCGGTGGCGTTGTAAACACCCGCGTTCGTTCCCTTGTTGTTGGTATAGGAAACCTGAGTTCCTTCGGGGAGAGTGCCGCCTACGGTCAAAGCGTACTCGCTTCCGTCGTAAGTTACGGTTTTATCGGTAAAAGTAATCCCGGTAAAAGTTGAGGGCGCAGGGGTTTGCGCGCCGCCCCCGTTGCCGGTGCTGCCGCTGTTTTCGGTGCCGGTGCCGCCCCCGTTGCCCGAGTTATCCGAGCTGCCGCACGCGCCTAAAAATAAGGAAATCGCAAGCGCAAAAACGAGAGACAAAATCAAAGCAATCTTTTTCATTTTTTTCTCCTTGAATTTTTATACCCTAATTATATCACCCGCGCACGAAAGTGTAAAGTGCGCAAACTAAACTAACGGTTGAGTTTACTAAACTTTTTGTATTAATTTGACATATTAAGAATAAAGCCCATAATATAAATAGAATATTATGAAAGAGATTATCGAAAAAGTAAACGCTTTGCCGCTTATTATAAAAGTCGTACTATGTCTGCCCTTTTTAGACGTCTTTTACGGTGTGTGCCGCATAATTCAGGGCTTAGCAAAGGAAGACGGGCTGTGGATTATTCTCGGCGTTCTGACGGTTTTCCCCGGCGCGTTCTTTATGTGGATACTTGATCTTATCTGGGTTGTGTGGAAGGGACACGCGCTTATGCTCGGCGAGGAAATGTTCGCGTAAATGCGTCGGCAAAAATTATATCTTAATTTGTTGACTTATTCAAAGAATATGTTATAATAATAGTACAAATTAAAAAAGGAGATACAAGAATGGCAAGCAGAAAAGGCGATTATTTCGGTCTCAGCTACATAGTTAGCATTATCCTCGCAATCATTCCCATCACGGCATGGATTTGCGGCATCATCACGAGATTCCAGGACGGCAAGATCATTGCAGGTATCCTCAGAATCTTCTTCGGCGCTTGGATTATCTGGCTTATTGACCTCATTCTTATGATTGTCAGCAAGCACATTTTGCGCATTATCCCTGTATAAGGATATTACGACAAGCAAAAAAACGCGGCGGAATTTTTCCGCCGCGTTTTTACTTTTTATACGTTAAAAGTTTTACCGTCTAAGGTTTTAAAATCGAACTTCCTGTTTTCGTAAAGGATATATCCGCGCTTGCTGTTTTCCTTAGGCAAAGAAACCGAGCCTGGGTTGAAGTGATAGTACCCCTCTTTCTCGACAACGTTTAAAGGCACGTGCGTATGCCCGGTCAGATACACGTCGCCCTTTTGCAGAGGAGGGATATCCCTGTGTCCGTGCGAAAGGTACAAATTAAGTCCGTCCGCGCATACAAGCGCATAGTCGGAGAGGACGGGGAAAGGCAAAACCATCTGGTCCACTTCGCTGTCGCAGTTGCCGCGCACGCAGATAATTTTCGTCTTTATATTTCCCAGCATTTCGGCAACGGCCTTCGGGGAATACTCCTCGGGCAGAGGGTTGCGCGGTCCGTGGTAAAGTATATCGCCGAGTAACAGAAGCTTGTCCGCCTGCTCGCGCTCAAAAGCCTGTAAAAGCTGGCGGCAGTACTTTGCCGAGCCGTGTATATCCGACGCTATTAAAAACTTCATAGTATCTCCTTGATTTTTTGTATTACGCCGTTTTCCGCATTGGAGGGAACGGTATTTTTTATATGCTCTTTAAGCCCTGAAAACGCGTTTGCGGTAACGAATGGATGACCGCTTTCAAGCAGCATTTCCAAATCGTTCATATGGTCGCCGAAAGCCATGCTCTCGCCCTTTTCAATCTTACATATTTTAAGCAGGGCTTTAAGTGCGTTGCCCTTGTTTGCGTTTAAGACCGAAACGTCAAGCCAGTCGTAGCCCGAAACCATAACCCTCAGCCCTTGCAGTTTGGGGGGCAGGATAATACCGCCGTGTTCGGCGCAGGGCGGCTTTCCGTCCCATACTGAAATTTTTATGACCGTCTCGCTGTCGGCAACTTCGTCCAAGCTTGCCCTTTTGATATTCGAGTACGACTTTTGCGAAATCTCGATAAACGGTGCAAAGTCGCTGTCGTAGTAGGCGCAGTCCGCGCACGATAAAAGGGGGTATAAATCCTTCTCTTTGCGGATAACCTCGAGCGCGCGTTTTACGCTTTCCTTAGGGGTGGGGTTGGAGTAGACCACTTCGCCCTTGTACCAGCCTATGCCGCCGTTCTCCGCAATTATCGCAATTTTATCGAGAATGGGCTCGAACAGCTTTTTAAGGTTGGGTAGCTGTCTGCCGCTTGCGGGGGCGAAAATTATTCCGCGAGAGTAAAGCTTTTCTATTAACGGAAAAGTTTCTTCGGGCATAATTTTACTCGGCGGAAGCAGAGTGCCGTCCAGATCCGAGGCTATGAATTTAATCATAGTTATATGATACATTGCGCCGCAAAAATTGTCAATTGCCGCCGCAAAAAATTACATAAGCGGAGCGAAAAGTTTTAATATAAATCTTACGAATTTTTGCCATGCGGAAATTTTCCCCTCGTGCAAGGGTGAGGACAGGCGGATACATTCTTTAAAGTCGCGTTCGGCTTCTTCGGTAAATTCACCGCAGAGGGTAACTCCGCACTCGAAGTTTAAGCGCATAGAGCGGTGGTCCAAATTGTAGCTTCCGATAAACGTCCTGTCGTCGCACACCATACTCTTTGCGTGCATAAAGCCGGGGGTGTATTCGTAGAACTTTACGCCCCTGTCGGCAAGCGGTTTTGCCGAAGCTTTCGATAGTGCGAAGGCGTACTTTTTATCGGGAACGTGCGGAATTATTATCTTCACGTCAACTCCGCGCTCGGCGGCAAATGCAAGCGCGGAGGAAAGCTTTTCCCCCGCGCAGAAGTACGGGGTGAAAATGTGAACGCGCTCTCTTGCCGAGGCTATCGCGGTTGCGTAAGCGTTTTCGCAAAATCCAGCGCGCTTGGGCGGCCCGTCGAAAAAGGGCAGACAGCGGTTTTGCCCTGCGCCGCTTTCAATACTCATTTCGTGCTTGCCCTTCCACTGGGCGAGGAACATCCCCTCGAAAATTTTGGCCGCCTCTCCGTAAATTGCCACGGCGGTATCCTTCCAGTGTCCGTAGGGGCTCTTTATATTCGCGTATTCGTCGGCAAGGTTAATGCCGCCCGTGAACGCGACTCTTCCGTCTATCGCCGCGATTTTTCTGTGGTCGCGGAAGTTGAGCTTAGAGCGGGGGAAGGGGGTGAGCCTGTGGAAAAATTTTATCTGCGCGCCCAGACTTTTAAGCGTCTTTTTTTCGCGCCTGCCCATCTTGAATGCAGAGCCTATTCCGTCGGTAATGATTTTAATTTCCGCGCCGTTTTTCTGCGCCTTTCTCAGCGAGGAGATAAGCCGCGTAAATATCTTGCCGCGGCTCACTATAAAGTACTCTAAGTAGACGTATCTTTGCGCACTCTCTATTTCCTTGAATAAAAGGCGGAAAAACTCTTCGCCGTCTTTAAGGTATACAGCTTTGTCGTATTCCGCGCCGCAAATTCCGCATGCGGCGTACGCCGCCTTTTCAAGACCGCCCTGAGGATTTGCGTTAGTAATATTGAGCGCGCCGCGCCCTTTGCGGCTGCGCGCGGCGATAAAGTAAATTACCGCACCTGCGACGGGGAGAGCGACAATAAATAGCGCGAGTGCGCAGTTTATTTCGGGCGAGGTCCCGCGGCTTATTGCGGAGGATACCGCCGCGATATTCAGAAGCCATATACCTGCGGCTGCCGCCGCCACGGGCAGATACGACGGTATAAACAGACATAAAAAAATAATTGCGGCGATTTGCGCCGCAATCAATAACAAATATAAAAAGTTGAGCGAAAATAATAACTTCGGTAACTTGCGCATAAGAAATTTAAGCGCGCGTCAGAAAATCATCTTCAATACGGTCATCTTGCCCCTGTTGGCAACGGCGATATTTTCGCACCGCTCTTTTAAAATTGCCACGGGGTCGTATTCGGTAATAATCTCTTTATCGAAAAAGTCTAAGTTTACCGCGCCGTGAACGAGCATGTTCAAAACCGCGTCGGTGTAGTTGTAGGCGGACGATACGCCGAAAACCGTCAAATCTTTTTCAAGTATATCGCGCGCGTCAACCGAGCACTGCATCGAAGTGAATCCGCAGAGGACGAGAGACTTTCTCTTTCCGACAATGCGGGGAGGGAGAGATAAGGGCAGGCGCGAGCTTGCGGAATAAATCGCCGCGTCGCACAATTCTCCGCTGGTTGCGTCCATGATATTTTCGTCAAGATCGTCGTCCGCGGGGAAAGCGTAGTAAACGCCGCACTTTTTAGCCTTTTCCAAATTGCCGGGGTTATTGTCTATAACTATGGGAATGACCTTATGATATTGCAGAACCTGCGCGATGATATTGCCTGTAAAGTCCGAACCGACTACGGCAACTCTCTGACCCGCGGACAGATTAAGTTTATCGTAAATATTTTCCGCTATTCCCACGGTTTCTATACACAGCGCGTGCAGATTGTCAACCTGCTCGGGCAAAGGTGCGACTTCGTTATATTCGCACACGACAAAGTCGCGTAGGAATCCGTCGAAGTCTTTGCCCGCAAGCTGAATATTCTCGCACAAGTCGCTTTTACCGCTTTTGCAGTACAGGCACTTGCCGCAGCATCTTGCGGACTCGAGGTAGACT
This sequence comes from Clostridia bacterium, assembly GCA_029061495.1. Lineage (GTDB taxonomy): Bacteria > Bacillota > Clostridia > Christensenellales > Borkfalkiaceae > Coproplasma. Next base: position 30,183 of record JAIDRX010000032.1, on the reverse strand, counting down.
CTCGTTCCCTTTTCAACGCCGTAACAGCTGCTGCCGACTTCGGTTACGACGCCGACGGCGAATCTGCCTATCGTTTTGGGATAATCCGCCTCAACGTCGCCGTTGTATATAAGCGCGTCAAAGTTGGAGATGAGAAGATGCGTAACTTTTACCTTGACCTGAGTGGGGGAAATCGCCGTTGCGGCGCCCGCTTGGTTTGTAAGATTGCGTACGCTTTTTAAAACCCAGTTTTCCATATTTACAGATATTATACGCTTTAAAGGGCGGTTTGGCAACTAAAAATCAATAAAATCATTAAAACGAAATTTTGGGTACAAAGGAGCAAAATTTCTTTAATTCGGGTAAAATCAATTGACTAAACGCCTTTTTGTAGTATATAATAACTAAGCATCAGAAGAAATTTTAGCGAGGTGAAAAGAATGAAGCCCGAAATACATCCCGAATATCATGAGGTTACGGTTGTATGCGCTTGCGGAGCGACGTTTAAAACCGGTACTACCAAAAACGTGGAAACGTTGAAAGTGGACATCTGCAACAAGTGCCACCCCTTCTTTACCGGCAAACAGAAGCTTGTTGATACAGGCGGCCGCGTAGACAAGTTTAAGAAAAGATACAATATCTGAAAATGTGGCTCCAAAGACGTTGGAGCCATATTTATTTAAAATCGGATTTAAGGAATTATGGCGGAAAAAGAAAAGAAAAAAAAGAATAAAAGAAGCTGTACTTATATAGGCGGTCAGGCGGTTTTAGAGGGCGTCATGATGATGGGCAAAACATCTATGGCAACCGCCGTGCGCGACCCCGACGGCGAAATTCAGGTTGAAGCAAAGCGTGTAAAGAAAGGCAAGCACCTTGCGCGTGCATGCAAAATTCCTTTCGTGCGCGGAATAATCAACCTTGTTATGTCGCTCGTTCGCGGAACCAAAACGCTTATGCGTTCAGCCGCCGTATACGGAGAGGACGACGAGGAAGCGGGCAGACTTCAAAAATGGCTTGCCGAAAAGTTCAAGGTCAACCTTATGGACGTCGTTTCGGCAGTCTCCGCAATTATCGGCGTAATTTTAGCGGTGGGGATTTTTATTTTCCTGCCCCGAGTTCTTGTGGATTTAATTCCCGTAATTGACAACAAGCACTGGGCGTATTACGTCCTTTTGGGCGTGTTCAAGCTTGTCATATTTATTGCGTATCTTGCGCTGATACTTATATTAAAGGATATACGCAGACTGTATAAGTACCACGGCGCCGAGCATAAGACCATCAACGCGTACGAGCTCGGCGTAGAGCTTACGCCCGAAAACGTTGCAAAATGCTCGCGCATACACGACAGGTGCGGAACGTCCTTTTTGTTCATAGTTCTCTTTATTAATATAGTAATAATATCGCTCGCTACCTGGGCTTTTTCAACCTACGTTTATTTTATCGACAATAAAATATTAAGGTTTTTATTAAACATAGGTATAGAGATAGTTTTGCTTCCGCTTATAGCGGGCATCTCGTACGAGCTTTTGAAATTTTTCGCTAAGTTCGATAATAAGTTCGTCGATATTTTCAAGGCGCCGGGCAAGCTTTTGCAAAAGACTTTGACCACGCGCGAGCCGGATATTGAAATGATTGAAGTGGCTATCGCCGCATTTAAAAAGGTGCTTGAAATGGACGCGGATGAAACGGTGCCCGAAAGCGAGTTCGTTACGGGCGGAATACTCTCGAAAATGCTCGAAGCGACTAAAAAGAAATTTAAAGAAAACGACATAGACGAAAGCGACGCGGAGTGGATATATTCTCTCGTCTTGGGCGTAAAGCGCAGCGAGCTGAAAAAGGAAAGAATGGTCCGCCCCTCCGAAAGCAAGCTTATTAAAGAGGTAGAGGAAAAGCGCCTTGCGGGCAGACCGCTTTGGTACATCATAGGCGATACCGAGTTTTACGGCTGTACCATTAAGGTAGACGAGCGCGCGCTTATCCCCAGACCCGAAACAGAGCAGCTCGCCGAGCTTGCTGTAAAGAGCCTGGAGGATGGCGACAAAGTCCTCGATATGTGTACGGGTTCGGGCTGTATAGCGGTATCCGTCGCTAAAAACTGCACCGCGAAAGAGGTTACCGTTACCGCGGCGGATTTGTCGGACGCGGCGATAATGCTTGCAAAGGAAAACGCGGCATTGAACGGCGTAAGCGTAAGCTTCGTTCAGAGCGATATGTTCTCCAACGTGCGCGGCAGATTTAATCTTATTGTCTGCAACCCTCCGTACGTCAAGAGCGGAGATATTCCCAAGCTCCAGAAGGAAGTGCGCGAGTGCGAGCCGAGAATTGCATTGGACGGCGGCGATGACGGACTTGATTTTTACAGGCGTCTCGCAAAGGAAGTAAGAAGCTACATTGCAAAGGACGGTATGCTTTTGTTAGAGTGCGGCGAAGGTCAGGCTGAGGAAATTTTAAAGCTTTTCGGCAAGCGCGACTATGCAATGGTAATTAAAGATTTAAGCGGCGTTGAGCGGTTCATTAAAATTGCATTTTAATTTACATGGCGCGGCTTTACGCCGCGCCTATAAATATACGGTATGGAGATATGGCAGAAAAGTTCATTGGCAAACTTCAGGATATATACAAGCGTTACTGCGAGCTGTCGGAAAAGCTGAGCGACCCCGCGGTGATTTCTGATACGGCTTTGTGGACAAAAACCGCAAAGGACCAGTCCGAACTTACGGAAACTGCGCAAAAGTACGAGGAGTATTTATCCATAGAAAAGCAGATGCGCGACGCGGAGGAGGCGGCGGCAACAGAGAGCGACGCGGAGATGCGCGAGCTTTTATCTTTCGAAGTTTTAGAGTGCGGAAAGAAGCTTTCTCAGATTAAAGACGAGCTTAAAATTTTACTTCTGCCCAAGGACAAAAACGACGACAGAAACTGTATAATGGAAATCCGCGGCGGCGCGGGCGGAGAGGAGGCGGCGCTGTTCGCCTACGAGCTGTACAGAATGTACTTAAACTACTGCGAGCGCCACCGCCTTAAAGTGGAAGTAGTTGATGCTAACGAAACCGAGCTTGGCGGCATTAAAGAAGTAGTCGTAAATATCGCGGGCAAGGACGCGTACAAACAGCTTAAATTCGAAAGCGGCGTTCACCGTGTTCAGCGCGTTCCCGAAACGGAGTCGCAGGGGCGCGTTCATACCTCGACTGCGACGGTTGCCGTTCTGCCCGAAGCCGAGGACGTTGAAGTTGAAATCAAGGACGAGGATATCCGCGTTGACGTTTACCGCTCGTCGGGCGCAGGCGGACAGAAGGTCAACAAGACCGAAACGGCAATACGAATTACCCACTTCCCCACTGGCATAGTGGTAACCTGTCAGGACGAAAGAAGCCAGCTTAAAAACAAGGATAAGGCGTTTAAGGTTTTGCGCTCGCGCCTGTACGACTATTACAATTCGCAAAACCGTTCGGCTTACGACGAGCATAGAAAAAGCTTAGTCGGCCGCGGCGACAGAAGTGAGAGAATACGCACCTATAACTTCCCTCAGGGCAGGGTTACCGACCACAGAATAGGACTTTCGCTGTACTCGCTTGATACTTTTATGATGGGCGATATAGAGGAAATGACGGAAGCGCTTGCCGTTGCCGAGCGTGAAAATATGCTTGCCGGCGGTGAGGAATAGAAATGAAATAAAAATTAATCGGTGCGGGCTAAAGCCCGCGCCGATTAGTCGTTTTTAAATATTAAAAGTAGTTCGTTAATTTGCCGCTTTATATTGCGAAGCAATTTTTGTGCGTTTTCAGTCGGCAAGTCGGGTTGTTCCTTCTCCCAATGCTTGCAGACGGAATTTTTTGCAATTAAAGCACGTGATATGTTTTTGCGGACTTGTCCGTTTTTGCAGTGCCCGTCCTGTATATACCGCAAACGCACATTGTTATAAATTTCATAATGCTTAACATAAAATTTACAGTTTTTGCAGTTATTTTCTATTTCCATAATTTATGACAAAAAGTTTTTTCTTTATTTTAATACTAAATTTTAGTAGTGTCAACTAAAATTTAGTATTTCGTAGTAAAATTAAAAACATGAAGTACGAAATAAAAACACGAATAAAGGAACTGAGAAAAGAAAAAGGTTTGACGCAAAAGCAATTAGCTGAATTAGTACATAAATCAATTACAGGTTTAGCGAGCTGGGAGCAAGGATTGTCCGAGCCGAATGTGAACGACATTCGTGCGCTTTGCAAGGTTTTGGAAGTTTCGGCTGATTATCTTTTGGGGTTAGAAGATTAATAATAAAAAGCCGTGCACCCCATGCCGCAAAGAAAATGGTGGGAACGCTTTTTTATGCGTGAGGAATAATTATGAAAAGGAATCAGTCTACCGAAGATTATCTTGAAAGTATCCTTCTTTTATCGAAGGAGTCGGAGTTCGTGCACAGGGTTGACGTTGCCCGCAAAGAGGGAGTATCTCAGCCCGCAGTGCAGAAGGCGGTTAAAATACTACAAAGCTCGGGCTTTGTAGAGTGCGACGGTATGCACATTTACCTCACCAAAAAGGGAGAGGAGTACGCAACGCGCATTTACGAGCGCCACTGCATCATACGCGACTTTTTAATTCTTCACGGCGTGAACGGACTTGACGCCGACGCCGATGCCTGCGAGATGGAGCACGTCATTTCCGAAGCTACCTTCGATATGATGCGTGAATACGTCGAAAAACACCGCTGAAAAAATTTTACAAAAAAACTAAACTTAGGTTAATTTTTTTGTTGACAAACGGATTTTGCCAGATTATAATATGTAATGTAATAAAAATTAATCACGGTTAATTTTTGGGAGGAGTTTATGCCCATAGCAATTGCGCCCAGAGGGTGCGAGCTTGAAGTGAGAAAAGTCGGCGCGGACGACAAGGTTAAAAAACATTTGCAGTCGCTCGGAATCGCCGAAGGAGAAAAGATAACCCTGATATCCTCTACCGGCGGCAATGTAATAGTTATCGTAAAAGAGGGCAGGCTTTGCCTTGACAGAACGCTGGCGGGCAAAATTTTAGTTGCGTAAAAATTCACAGGGCTTAACGCCCCGAATTTTTTCATCAAAAAAATAAACCGCGGTTTATTTTATAAATGCCGCGAATATATTATACAGAAAATGAAAAAGGAGTTTATATGAGTAAATTGCTCTCAGATTTTACCGTTGGAGAGAGCGGTAAAATTATAGCGGTTACGGGCGAGGGGCGCATAAGGCGCAGGCTGTTCGACATGGGCGTTACCCCCGGCGCGGAACTGACTATGAGAAAAAAAGCGCCGCTCGGCGATCCCATAGAGATTACGATACGCGGGTACGAGCTGACGCTGCGTAAAGCGGAGGCTGCCTGTGTGGAGGTAGAAAAGATATGAAAACTTTTGCATTAGCGGGCAACCCCAACTGCGGTAAGACTACGCTTTTCAACGCGCTTACGGGTTCGACCGCGCACGTCGGCAACTGGCCGGGTGTTACCGTTGACAAGCGCGAGGGCACCTATAAGGGCGGCGATAAAAACGTAAACATAGTCGACTTGCCAGGTATATATTCGCTTTCGCCCTACACCCCCGAGGAAGTTATTTCTCGTAACTTTATTTTGGACGAAAAGCCCGACGGCATTATAAACATAGTTGACGCAACCAACTTAGAGCGCAACCTGTATTTGACCACCCAGCTTTTAGAGATGGACGTTCCCGTCATAGTCGCTTTGAACATGATGGACGAGGTTGAAAAGTCGGGCGACAAAATCGACGCAAAGGCTTTGGAAAAAGAGCTCGGCGTTCCCGTAGTTGAAATTTCCGCCTTGAAAGCCAAGGGCATTAAACAGCTTATGGACAGGGCTTGCGCAATGCCTGCCGAAAGAAAAGGCACTACCGTTTTAAAGGGCGTGATTGATAAACAGCTTGAAACGGCCTGCGCTTACTACGAGGCGGAGGAAGTAGCTTCCCCCCTGTTCCATGCGGTAAAGCTTTTGGAAAACGACGAAATAGAGCTTGAACGCAAAGGCGCAAAACAGGCGCTTGAAAGCGCGGCATCGAACGAAGATTTGGAGGCGGTCATCGCCGACGAAAGGTATAAGTACATATCGGGAAATCTCTCGACGGCAAAGGTAAAGGCGGCGAAAGAGCAGCTTACCAAATCCGACAAGATAGACAGAGTTTTAACCCACAGGGTATGGGCTATTCCCATATTCATAGTAATACTATTTTTCGTGTTCCACTTGACCTTCTCGGAAAACCTGTTCTTCCTGAACGGCTTTACCGAAAAGCAGGGCTGGATGCCCTCTTTACAAGAGCTCGGCCTTTGCAACGAGGACGGCGACCCCAACAACTTCGGCGTTGAAATATTAGCCGTATTCTACGACGGAACGGTGTATTCACCCGGCGTAATACTGACTAACTTTTTAAACCTTTTCTTAGACCATATCTCCGACGGTATAATCACCCTTATGGAAAGGGGCGGCGCCGCGGAATGGGCTACGGGACTTGTGGGCGACGGAGTTTTGGGCGGCATATTCGCAGTGCTCGGCTTCCTTCCCCAGATACTTACGCTTTTCCTGTTCTTCTCGCTTTTGGAGGACACGGGCTACATGGCGAGAATTGCCTTCGTGCTTGACAGAATTTTCCGCCGCTTCGGACTTTCGGGCAGAGCTTTCATGCCTATGATAATGGGCTTCGGCTGCTCGCTTCCCGCGACGATAAATACGCGAACTCTCGCCGACGAAAAGGAGAGGACGGCAACCGTCAGGGTAATACCCTTCTTCTCGTGCGGGGCAAAGTTGCCCATACTCACGGCGGTTGCGGGCGGTATCGTTATGGCGTTCGGCGTGGGCAATGCCGACGTAATAACCTTCTGCATGTACTTACTCGGAATTTGTACGGCTATTGCGTGCGTACTCTTAATGCGCAACACGACGCTTAAAGGCGAAACTCCTCCGTTCATAATGGAGCTTCCCGCATACCACTTGCCGGGCTTCAAAAACCTGATGCTCCATCTGTGGGATAAGACAAAACACTTCGTCAAAAAAGCGTTTACCATAATTTTTGCTTCGACTATTATAATCTGGCTGTTCTCGCATTTAAGCTGGAAGTGGCATTACCTCCCCGACGAGGAAATGCAAAACTCTATCCTCGCATCTATCGGTATGTTCTTACAGCCCGTATTTACGCCGCTTGGCTTCGGCTCGCAATTGGGTCAGTTCGGCTGGGTATTCGCGGTTGCGGCTATTACGGGACTTATCGCTAAGGAAAACGTTATCGCAACGTTCACGACCCTCGCACTCTGCATAGGCGCGTACGCGGGCGAAGGAACGGAGGAAGGAATAGAAGAGCTTGCAGGTCTCATAAATATAATTACGGCGGACAGCGGAGTTTCACAGCGCGAATGTATCGCGGCGCTGATAGCGTTTATCGCGTTCAATATGACGACGATACCCTGCTTTGCGGCATGCGCAACGGCAAGGGCGGAGCTCCCCAAAGGCAAGTTCAAATGGACGCTTTTGTTCTGGGTTGCTACGAGCTACGTAGTGGGCGCAATGATTTACACTATCGGCTCGTTTATCTGGCCCCTTGCAATCTGGGTTGCGGTTATCGCGGTAGTGGTAACGTTTATAGTCCTCAGAAATACCGGCAAGTTCGATATTATGAAAATTTTCAAAAGGCGGAAAAAGGAATGAACGGTGTAGATATTGCCGTAATAGTAATAGTATCGGTTGCGGTGCTTGCGGTTGCCGCGGTGCTTATTTACAGAAAGATAAAAAAGAAGGGCGGTTGTTGCGACTGCGGCTGCAAAACCTGTCCGCACTGCGACAAGTGCGATACTAAAAAATAATAAAAATCTCTCCTGATTTTAATACGTTTTTACCCCCTCGGTAATAAAGCGGAGGGGGTAAATTCTTTTGTGGATAAGTCAAAAAAATTTAGCCATAAAGGCAAAATAAGTTGACACACACTATTTTATATGGTAATATTCTTATACATCCCGATTTGGGGGGTGTAATTTTTTTGTACGGAGTTTTCCAAAATGAAAGCGTCAACAAGGGCTAAAATTACTTTCGAGTGCACCGAATGCAAGCACAGAAATTACGACAGCTATAAAAACAAGCGTAACGATCCCGACAGGCTTACTATCAGTAAGTACTGCCCTTTCTGCAAAAAGCATACCGAGCATAAGGAAACGAAGTAATGGCACAGAAAAACGATAACAAGGTTAAAAAGCCCAATATCTTCGTGAGAATGGGCAGAAAGCTTAAGGAAACCTTTTCCGAGCTGAAAAGGGTTACCTGGCCGTCGTTCCCCAAGGTTGTAAAGGCTACCTGCGTAGTTCTGGTAGTCGTTGTAACCTTTACCGTAATAGTTACGGCAATTAACTACGGACTTAACGAGCTTTTAAAAGTTATCACCAGCATAAAGGGTATTGGAGAAAATTAATTTATGGTAGACGTTACTACTACGCCCTGCTGGTATATCCTTCACACTTACGCCGGTTACGAGTCTATGGTGAAGGACAACCTTGAAAGGCTTATTGAAAATAACAATTTACAAGGCATGATTTTCGACGTCAAAATTCCTATGGAACAGACTATCGAAGAGAAGAACGGCAAGCGCAAGATAGTAGAGCGCAAGCTGTTGCCTTGCTACGTGTTTATAAAAATGATTTACTCCAACCAGCTTTGGTACTGGATAACCAACACGAGGGGAGTTACGGGCTTTGTAGGTCCTCAGGGCAGACCCATTCCTTTGAAGGAAGCGGAGATCAGAAAAATGCGCCTTGAAGAAGCTCCTATCGAGGCGGACTTCGCCGTCGGCGATACAGTCTGCGTTGAGTCCGGTCCCTTGGAAGGATTTGAAGGTACGGTTACCGAGCTGAACGACCTTGCCCAGAAGGCAAAGCTCAACATTCAGATGTTCGGCAGAAATACCGACGTAGAAGTGGAGTATATTCAGATAAGAAAAGTTCAACAGTAATTCGGCTTTAATGCCGCGTTATATACCGTCCGCGAGGACGGTCAGGTGGGAGAATATATTAAATCTTTCTAATGGTATATTCGCTATAACCACCACGGAGGTAAATTTTTTATGGCAAAAAAGATTACTGCGGTTGTAAAACTGCAACTTCCCGCCGGTAAAGCAACCCCCGCGCCCCCCGTAGGTTCTACGCTCGGCCCCCACGGTATCAACATACCCGGCTTTACCAAGGAATTCAACGCAAAGACGGCTCACCAGGCAGGACTTATCATTCCCTGCGTTGTAACCATCTATCAGGACAGAAGCTTCACGTTCGAGCTGAAAACTCCCCCCACGCCCGTACTTATTAAAAAGGCGTTAGGTTTGGAGACTGCAAGCGCACGCCCCAACAGGGATAAAGTGGGCAAGCTTACCAAGGCTCAGGTTGAAGAAATTGCCAAGACCAAAATGCCCGATTTAAACTGCACCGACTTAGAGGCAGCTAAGAGCATGGTTAAGGGTACCGCCCGCTCGATGGGCGTAACGGTGGAGGAGTAAAAAATGAAACTTGCTAAGAAATACGCAGAAAGCATTAAATCCTACGACCGTTCAAAGTCTTACGAACTCAATGAGGGCGTAAAAATCGTACTCGATACGGCAAAAGCTAAATTTGACGAAACTATCGAACTTCACGTTCGCTTGGGCGTAGACCCCAGACAGGCTGACCAGCAGGTCCGCGGCGTGCTTGTCCTTCCTAACGGAACAGGTAAGCAGAAGAAGGTCCTCGTCGTTGCAAAGGGCGACAAGGCTGACGCGGCTACGGCGGCAGGCGCAGATTACGTCGGCGCAGAAGAAATGATTCAGAGAATCCAGAAGGATAACTGGTTCGACTTCGACGTTATGATTACCACCCCCGACATGATGGGCGTCGTAGGACGTATCGGTCGTGTTCTCGGACCTAAGGGCTTAATGCCCAACCCCAAGTCGGGTACCGTTACCATGGACGTTGCTAAGGCAGTTCAGGAAGTTAAGGCAGGTAAGGTTGAGTACCGTTTGGATAAAACGGCTATCATTCACTGCCCCATCGGCAAAAAATCTTTCGGAACCGAAAAGATTGCCGAAAACTTCAACGCGCTTATGGACGCTATAGTTAAGGCTAAGCCCGCAACCGCTAAGGGTCAATACATCAAGAGTGTAACGCTCACCGCTACGATGGGCCCCGGCGTTAAAATTACTTATAATAAGGGTTAACAAAAAAAATTTAACCGCCCCCGCGCTTTAAGCGCAGGGGCGGTTTTTAAGTTATTGTCATTTACGCAAAATTATGCTATGCTTTTGTAAAGGGTAAAAGACTTAAATTAGCTTGGCTGCGTTCCGGCTATGATAGCGTGGCTAATGGCTCCGGTTATTTGACAGGGACGGGCGGTGGTAACCATACCTATGTAGACCGTCCTTATGCGGTGCGGTCTGCGCTTTACTTTTACCACTGCCAAACAGGTTTGCAAAACCTCATATTTTGCGGTATAATTAATTTAAAGGGTAAAGGACTTAATATTGCTTGGCTGCGTACCGGCAGTCGTGGTGATGCGTGTAGCGCTAGTTACCTATCGGTGTCAGGCAGTAATAGTGATGCTTATACATCGCGTCAGTTAGCGGTGCGGCCTGCGCTTGTACTTACCCCGCCAAACAGGTTTACAAACCTCATATTTTGCGGTATAGTTAATTAAAGGGTAAAAGGCTTAATTTGCTTGGCTGCGTTCCGGCTTTAGTAATGGCAAAGTTGCATACGGTGCACATTATATTTCGAGTAACGGAGACGCGTGGAATGCATATACATCGCGACTTTTAGCGGTGCGGCCTGCGCTTTACTTTTGCCCCGCCAAAGAGTTTTGCAAAACCTTATATTTTGCGGTATAATTAATTAAAGGGTGAAGGACTTAATATTGCTTGGCTGCGTTCCGGTCTTAATAGCCTTGCACATGATCTTGATTACTTGTCAGGGACGGGTGGCTCATGGAGCACTTACAACTCGCGACTCTTAGCGGTGCGGCCTGCGCTTGTACTTAACCCGCCAAACAGGTTTGCATAACCTTATATTTTGCAGTATAATTAATTAAAGGGTAAAGGACTTAATTTACTTGGCTGCGTACCGGCAAGATGGGCGATGCTCAAAATGGGTATTATATATCCGGATCAGGTGCTGATTATGATACCGTAAACTCGTTTCTCTTAGCGGTGCGGCCTGCGCTTGTACCTACCCCGCCAAACAGGTTTGCATAACCTTATATTTTGCGGTATAATTAATTAAAGGGTAAAAGGCTTTATTTGCTTGGCTGCGTTCCGGCTGGTACAACAATGCGAAGTGTGTGGACTACCTGTGCGGTATCGGTACTGAGTTTGGTGCACTCCCCGGTATTCTTTTAGCGGTGCGGCCTGCGCTTCGCTCACCCGCAAAAAAATTGGCGGTGGTTTCCCGTATTCGGTTTGTGATTCACAACCGAACTGTTGATTTGAGTTGAAGGGTCTTTTATCCTGTCCTTCCGCTTTTTAAGGGAGGCGAACGGTGTCCGACCATGGCGTAACGCAAGCAATTAAACTTGGTTTACGGTTCATTTCCTGTGGCAGGGGGTTGGGCAATTTTTTTTAAACGCCCCGCGCTTTTCGGCGCGGGGCGCAGCTCATAAAAATTTATTATTAACTGCATAAAAATGGTTGACGTACCGCAAGCGTTTTTTGATTACTAAAAATAAGCCGCAACGTGTTAAAAACGCTTGACAAAGTACTTTACTTAACTTATAATCTTATCCGTAAAACATATTTGCAACCCAAGACGGCGGGCGTCGCAAGACTTAATTTCCCGCTCAGGTGCAGGATAAACGTTTTTATTTTATTACGTTGGTTTTTCCCTGTCGCCCTTTGGGTCGCAGGGAATTTTTAATTACCGCGGATATGCGGAAAGGAGGTATACATTGTCAGAAGAGAGAAAGTCGGCTAATTTTGAAGCTAAAAAGGTAGTCGTTCAGGAGATAACCGAAAAAATCAAAGCGGCTAAGTCGGTAGTTTTGGTTGACTACAAAAGTCTTACCGTTGCCGAAGTTTCCGAACTCAGAAGCAAATGCAAGCAGGCAAACTGCGAGTACAAGGTATACAAAAACACCTTAGTAAGAAAGGCCTTCAACGATTTAGGCTGCAAGGACTTCGATAACGACCTCAACGGCCCTACGGCTATAACCTTCGGCGCGGACGAAACGGGCGCGGCAAAGCTTATGGTTGAAGCGGCAAAGACCTATGAGGACAAAATCGTTTTAAAGAGTGCTTACGTTGACAACGCTTACGTTGACAAAAACGGAGCAAAAGCGCTTGCAACAATGCCTTCAAAGGAAGAGTTGGTTGCAAAGATGCTCGGCTCTATGCAGGCGCCTATGTCCAACTTCGTCGGAGTGCTTAATAACCTCGTTGCAGGTGTCGTACGCGTATTGAACGCAGTAGCGCAGAAAAAGGCGTAACCCGCGCATATACTTCGCAATACTTCGTTGTGCTTACGTTTTGTTTTGGTTGCGTACTTCCGTGTACGCGCCCTGCAACAAAGCCGCGCACGCCTTGTCTTGCTTGTATCTACGCAGTTTAACAAATATTAAATAAAATCTGAAGCGGGCGGGCGCGCCCGAAAACACGCACAATAAAAACAAAAATATAAAAACAATTTAAGGAGAATAAAAAAATGGCAGACGTAAAGAAATTTATCGAAGAAGTTAAATCTATGACCGTGCTCGAACTTAACGAGCTTGTAAAGGCACTTGAAGAGGAGTTCGGCGTATCCGCAGCAGCTCCCGTAGCAGTAGCGGCAGCTCCCGCAGCAGGCGCAGCAGCTCCCGCAGCAGCAGCTGAAGAGAAGAGCGAGTTCAACATCGTACTTAAAGACGCAGGCGCTAAGAAGATCGACGTTATCAAAGTCGTTCGCGCATTCACCGGTCTCGGACTTGTTGAGGCTAAAACCGCTGTTGAAAAGGGTGGCGTTCTTAAAGAGAACGTTGCTAAGGAAGAGGCTGAAAAGATCCTCGCTGACCTTAAAGCAGCAGGCGCAACCGCAGCTTTAGAGTAATTTAAAAAAATATAAAAGCCGTATCCCCAATTCGGGATACGGCTTTTTCTATTATTAAAAATAAAGCTGTAACGTTATGAAATTGCTTGACGTACCGCAAGCGTTTTTCGATAATCAAAAATAAGCTGTAAAGATATAAAAACGCTTGACGTACCGCAAGCAATTCCGTTATGTAAATTTTAAGCTTAAACGATATAAATTGCTTGACTGTACAAACAATAAAAAGTAAAATAGATAAGAGATATAATCATAAACGGCAGGGACAAGCAATGTCAAAAAAAATTAAGTGCTTTTTAATATCGCTCGCGCTCGCGGTGGTGGTCGCGCTTACCGCGGCTTTATCCGCGTGCACGATAAAAACCAAACACCCCCGCGCTGAAATAACTGTCGAGTTCAACGGCGCGTCTTACAAAATAGAGTACACCCTTTACAGAAATATGTATCCGCAGACCGTGCAGCACTTTATCGAGCTTGCAGACTCGGGCTTCTACAACAACATGATAATACACGACTATAAATCAAACGACTGGTTTACGGGCGCGTATTCATACAACGCCGATGAGACCATCACGTATGCCTCGGCTTATTCAAACGGCACGGTATCCGAATATCTTGAAAAGAACTACAAAGAAGAGGCTTATTACAACCTGTTCAACTCGGGCGCGCTGTCTGCTTCCGTTTACGAAAACCTTTCTTACGACGCAAACCGCAACGAAATAGTTTCCGCAGAGGACGCTTTGCCCACGCTTATCGGCGAGTTCTCTAAAAACGACCACAATATCGAAAAGAACCCCGTAACCGCAAGCTACGGCGTGTTGAAAATGTTCTACTACGACAAGGGCGACACAAACCAGAAGGTTGCAGTTAAAAACAGCTTCGGTCAGCTTCTCGAACACGACTATAAGTATAACTGCGCAACGAGCGTGTTTGCTATACAGACGGGTTCGACCTCGTCCTATACCGAGTCGAATTACTGCACCTTTGCAAGACTCAGAAACGAAAAAAACAAGAACAAGCTTGATAGCTTAGTTACGGCAATTTCCGACTATATCGAGGACATTACGGACGGAACGTCCTTCTCGTCGACGGTATCGACCACGGTTGACAAGAAAGACAGATTTGCAAATGAAAAGGGACAGGACATTCCCGTAAGCTTTACGGCAACGAGAGTACCCCTCGTAATCAAATCGGTTAAGATAACCAAATATTAATAATAAGCGGCGCACCTTAAATTTAAGGCGCGCCGCTTTTAAACTAACCGCCCCTCGGAAAAGCCGAGAGGCGGTTAATATTTATTTGTTTTTAAGATACTGTTTAAAAGCTTTAACATCGGGTTCGCCGTCCTTTATGACGTAAACCGTTTTGCCCGATTTTCTGCGCGTACCCGAACGCTCTGCATAGGTTATATCCTTGTAGCTTGCGCCGCGCTCGTACAGTCGGCAGAAGGTTGCGCACAGTCTGTTTTCAACCTCGATTAAAGCCGAAACTTTGCGCGTAAGCGAAAGCTTGCCGAGAGGGGAAAGGTCGAAAATTATCTTTTCCTTATATCCGTTTACCTGCAAATTAATTTGCGAGTCGTCCATTGAGAGGTAGAAGGAGAGGGAATCTCTTTCGGGGTGCATAAGCGCCGCGTTTTCAACGCAGGTTTGAAGAACATACTTTTTAACCGCCCTGTCAATCGCGCCGCCGTAAACAAGACTGCAAAACGCCGCCGTGAACGCCGCCGCCGCTAAAATTACGGGTGCGGAAATTTCGGTCGCAAGCTCTAACGCGTGAATGTGTTGCGAGCGCCCGACTGCAAACCCGACTATAAAGTAAACGAGGGCAGCCGCGCAGACGTACAGCGCGATATTACCGATAAGCTCGCCGCGCTTCCACTTTTTTAAATTTCCTTCAATAGTTGCCATATATATATTTTAACCTCTGCCGTGGCCGTCCGTCAAGTCTTTTCCGCTTGAAATTATTTTGCGTACGCGGTATAATCGTGGTATGGAACTTAAACTTAACTTCGAGCTTGTGCCCGACTCGTGCTGGTACAGCAATTTAAGGAGCTTATTGTCAAAGGCGCAGTGGGACGTCGTAAGGAAGGAAGCGTATTCCCGCGCGGACGGAAAGTGTATGATTTGCGGCGCACCTTCTGTCCGTTTAGAGGCGCACGAACAGTGGGAGTACGACGAAGAAAACAATATCCAGAAGCTTAAAGACGTTGTCGCCGTGTGCAAAAACTGCCACGAGGTTATTCATATCGGCAGAACCTCGCTTACGGGCGGAGAGGAGCGCGCAAGCGAACATTTTATGAAGGTGAACGGTTGCAACTATGCCGAATACCGTAAAGCGTTGGGAGAGGCTAACGAAGCCCACCGCCGCCGCAATAAGGTTTCGGAGTGGAAGCTCGATTTGTCGTATCTTAAAAAGTTTTTGTAAAAATTGCCTTTTGACTTTATTTAATATATAATAAGTCAAAGGGCAAAAACTTTAATTTATTTGGCTGCGTTCCGGCGAGAGTAGAAATGCGAACAGTGCGTGGTGCTTGTCTGGTTCAGGCAGTGGTGACGGTACCTACTCTGCAATTAATTTAGCGGTGCGGCCTGCGCTTTAAGTTAGCCCTTGCCAAAAGATTTGCAAACAAAATAATTTTTCGGTAAAATTAAATAAAGGGCAAAAGCTTTAAATTACTTGGCTGCGTTCCGGCAATCATAGTCCTGCGTATTATGCTGGTTACCTATCGGGGTCAGGCAGTAATTACAGTGCTTACACCTCACGCTTGTTGGCGGTGCGGCCTGCGCTTCAGTTTAGCCCTTGCCAAAAATTTGCAAATAACATAGTTTTGCAGTAAAATTAAATAAAGGGCAAAAACTTAAATTTACTCGGCTGCGTTCCGGCACGTCCAGTGCGCTTGCCGCTTCTTACATGAGTGGTATGGGAGATTTTTATACTGCTTACACTTCTCGTTTGTTAGCGGTGCGGCCTGCGCTTTAAGTCTTTCTCGAACAGCGTAAGGACAACGCCGTTCTCGGGCACCGCGACTGCGCGTATAATGCGCAGCGCTCACCTCGGGCGGCAAAACAGTGTACTACACTGTTTTGAGAAATCCACCCTCGTCCTTCCAAAAATTTGCAAACAAAATAATTTTGCGGTAAAATCAGATAAAGGGCAAAAGCTTTTAATTTGTTTGGCTGCGTACCGGCGCTGATGGTGTTGCGTACGATGCGCATTACCTTTGCGGGATGGGGAGCTTCTATGTTGCTTACCCCTCGCAACGTTTAGCGGTGCGGCCTGCGCTTCGCTCACCCGCAAAATATTTGGCGAGGGATTTTCCAGTATTCGGTTTGTGATTCACAACTGAACAGTATGATATGAGTTGAAGGGGTTTTTGTCCTGTCCTTTCCGCTTTCGGGGAGGCAAATCAGACCCGTCCACGTCCTGACGCGTACAATTAAGTGCGGTTCAGGTCCGTTTGCTTAGTGCGTTCGGGTCATACCTTTTTAGGGGCGTCCGTATCTTACGGGCGTTTTTTATTTATTTTCAGCATTTTACACCTAAATTTTTCAAAAATGTTAATTTTTTTCAACCACAATATGTAGTATGTATGTTTGAAATTAACATACAAAATATTGTGGTGCAGTACTTGACTTTGCCGCTACTTTATAATATACTTGATTTCACTGCCGCCCGCTGAGTTTTAAGGCAAAAACCACAATATATAGTGGTATGGCTATTGACAAGCCACTAAATATGTGGTAATCTTATAAACGATACGGGTTTTTACGGAAATCGGAGGAAAGGATTATGAAAGTTATCAAGCGCGACAATACCGTTTCGGAATTCGACAGGAAAAAGATAGTCGTAGCGTTAAGCAAGGCTAACGAAGCTGTTGACTTTGAGGACAGGATAAACGACGCCCAAATTAACGCTATAGCAGACGACATCGCTTCCCGCCACAGACCTAGGCTCCTCGTAGAGGATATTCAG
Source organism: Clostridia bacterium (assembly GCA_029061495.1). Classification (GTDB taxonomy): domain Bacteria; phylum Bacillota; class Clostridia; order Christensenellales; family Borkfalkiaceae; genus Coproplasma. Next base: position 13,181 of record JAIDRX010000032.1, on the reverse strand, counting down.
GACATGGTAGAGGAAAAGCTGATGGAGCTTCAGAAGTATCAGCTTATGAAGTCGTATATCCTTTACCGTTACGAGCGCGCGCTCATCCGTAAGGCAAACACCACGGACGAGAGCATACTTTCGCTTATCAAAAACTCCAATAAGGACGTTATGGAGGAAAACTCCAACAAAAACGCACGCACGGCGGCAACCCAGCGCGATTTAATCGCGGGCGAAGTTTCAAAGGATTTGACGCGCCGTATGCTTTTGCCCGAGCACATTTCAAAAGCTCACGACGAGGGCGCTATACACTTCCACGACGCGGACTATTTCTTACAGCCCATATTCAACTGCTGTCTTATTAATATTAAGGATATGCTGGACAAGGGTACCGTTATAAACGGAAAAATGATCGAAAGCCCCAAGTCCTTCCAGACGGCGTGCACCATTACCACGCAGATTATAGCTTCCGTCGCTTCGTCTCAGTACGGCGGACAGTCGGTCAATATCGCACATCTCGGCAAATATTTAAGAAGAACCAAGGAAAAGTACAAGCAGCAGTGCGACGAAAAATTCGGCGACAGACTTGACGAAAACGCTAAGGCGGAAATCGTCAATATGCGTTTGCAGGAGTCGCTTAAAGCGGGCGTTCAGACGATACAGTATCAGATTAACACCCTTATGACGACAAACGGTCAGTCGCCCTTCGTAACGCTTTTCATGTACCTCGACGAGAACGACGAGTATATCGAGGAAAACGCGCTCATCATAGAGGAAATTTTAAAACAGCGCTATCAGGGAATAAAGAACGAAAAGGGAGTTTACGTTACCCCCGCGTTCCCCAAGCTTATATACGTTTTGGACGAAAACAACTGCCTCAAAGGCGGCAAGTACGACTATCTCACAAAGCTTGCGGTTAAATGCTCGTCAAAGAGATTATACCCCGACTACATTTCCGCAAAGAAGATGCGCGAAAATTACGAGGGCAACGTATTCTCGCCCATGGGCTGCCGCTCGTTCCTTTCACCCTGGAAGGACGAAAACGGAGAGTACAAATTCGAGGGCAGGTTCAACCAGGGCGTTGTGTCCATTAACCTTCCCCAGTGCGGAATACTTGCCAAGGGCGACGAAAAGAAGTTCTGGGAGATTTTAGAGGAGAGGTTGCAGCTTTGCTACGAGGCTTTGATGTGCCGCCACGACGCGCTTATGGGCGTAACGAGCGACGTTTCCCCCGTGCACTGGCAGTACGGCGCAATCGCGCGTTTGCAGCCCGGTGAAAAGATAGACAAATACCTTTTGGACGGTTACTCGACTATATCGCTCGGATACATCGGACTTTACGAGGTTACCAAGCTTGTAAAGGGCGTATCGCACACCGACCCCGAGGGACTTAAATTTGCGATTAAAGTTATGGCTTCCCTTCGCGAGCATTGCGAAAAGTGGAAGAAGGAAACGGGTCTCGGCTTCGGACTTTACGGAACGCCCGCAGAGTCGCTTTGCTACCGCTTTGCGCGCATCGATCAGGCGAAGTACGGTACTATCCCCGACGTTACCGACAAGGGCTATTACACCAACAGCTACCACGTTGACGTGCGCGAAAATATCGACGCTTTCGCAAAATTCCAGTTCGAAAGCCAGTTCCAGAAAATATCTTCGGGCGGAGCTATATCGTACGTTGAAATTCCCAACATGCGCCATAACCTGGTTGCGCTCGAGGACGTAGTTAAATTTATTTACGACAATATCCAGTACGCGGAATTCAACACCAAGAGCGACTACTGCCACGTTTGCGGATTCGACGGTGAAATTATTATAAACGACGACAACGAATGGGAGTGCCCCGTGTGCCACAACAAGGACCAGCGCAAAATGAACGTTACGCGCCGTACCTGCGGTTACCTCGGCGAAAACTTCTGGAACGTCGGCAAGACTAAAGAGATTAAAGCACGCGTATTGCACTTATAAGTTCACGAAATTAGTTTACGTTTTGCGACTGCGCGGTCCGAAATCGTGGTTTCGGACCGCGCAATTAATTATAAGTTTATGTTTGATTAGCAGTAAGTTAGTTAAACGCAAACGGAATAAAGATACATATCAAGCATTGCTTGTTAAACGGTACGTTTATGAATTATGCTAAAATAAAGCGGCGCGACATTTCAAACGGTCCCGGAGTCAGGGTTTCGCTATACGTCAGCGGTTGCCGCAACCATTGTAAAAACTGCTTCAACCCCGAAACGTGGGATTTCTGCTACGGCGAGCCTTTCACAAAGCAGACCGAAAACGAGATAATCGAGGAAATGAAGCCCGACTACATAAAGGGCTTTACCCTTCTCGGCGGCGACCCCTTCGAGCCGGAGAACGCAGAGGTTTTAGCTCCCTTTTTGGAGAGGTTGAGGAAAAAGTACCCCGACAAGTCCTTTTGGTGCTTTACGGGCTACGACTACGAAGCCGACCTTTTAACGGGCAAAAAGTGCGATATGGACATCGTTATGCGCATTTTAAACTGCCTTGACGTTCTTGTGGACGGAAAGTTTGTTGAGGAATTAAAGGACTTAAATCTTTTATTCCGCGGCTCGTCCAACCAGAGAATTATATTGGTTAAGCCCTCGCTTGAAAGCGACGAAGTAGTTTTGTGGGATGAAACGACATTAGTTTAATAAGAGGAAACACAAATGAAAGTATGCATTAAAAAACTTAACGACAAAGCAATAATTCCTTCGTACGGCAGCGAGTTTGCCGCAGGCGCAGACCTTTACGCATGCCTGGAAGCGGACTTGGAAGTAAAGCCGCATCAGACGGTATTGGTGCCTACGGGAATTGCTATAGAGCTTCCCCTCGGCTACGCGGGGTTAATTTACGCAAGGAGCGGACTTGCAACCAAAAAGGGACTTGCCCCCGCGAACAAGGTCGGCGTGGTTGACTGCGATTACCGCGGAGAGGTAAAGGTAGCGTTGCATAACCACTCGGAAGTAGTTCAGACGGTAGCCGCAGGAGAGAGGGTTGCTCAGCTTGTTATCGCGCCCTATCTTACCGCGGAGTTTGAGGAAAAAGATGAGCTTTCGTCAACCGTGCGCGGAGCGGGCGGATTCGGCTCTACGGGTACTAAGTAAGCGTAAACATTCCGTTTAATCGGTGTATCTTAACTACACAAGACACTTACTAAGAGCAAATCAATATAAAGGCACGCGTAAAAGCGTGCTTTATTTTTTAATCTTGACAGTTCGGCGGCCACGGTGTATACTGTTTATATACAAGATCGGAGGGCGGTATGCCGTTTTATATAGGTATTGACGTAGGCGGAACTAACATCAAGGGCGTAGTAATAGACGGTGAGGGCAAGCTTTTGTGCAAAGAAAGCGTTAAAAGCGGCACGGGTAAGGAAATTGCCGAAAACGCCGCAACGCTCTGCAACAGACTTATTTCCGAAAGCGGACAACCTTTAAAAAGCTTTAAGGGCGTAGGCGTCGGCTGTGCGGGAATGATAGATTCCGAAAACGGCACGGTAATTTTTGCGGGCAATTTAAAGCTTGATAAATTCCCCCTCGCAAAGATTATAGAGGAAAAGGTCGGGCTTAAAGTTTCAATCACAAACGACGCGAACGCGGCGGCGCTTGGAGAGGCGAAGTTCGGCGCGGGTAAAAATTATAAAAACAGCGTTCTCGTAACCCTCGGTACAGGCGTCGGAGGCGGCGTAGTTATCGACGGAAAGCTGTTCGAGGGAAACCGTTCCGCAGGCGCGGAAATAGGGCATATGGTAATCGAGCGCGGGGGAGACAAGTGTACCTGCGGCAGGCGCGGGTGTTTCGAGGCGTATTCGTCCGCAACCGCATTGATTAAACGCACAAAGTGGGCGATGGAGGAGGACGCGGGCTCTAAGATGTGGCAAAGCTGCACCTCCGATACGGCGGACGGCAAAACGGCTTTCGCTTACGCGGATACAGACGTTTCCGCGCGCGAGGTGGTGGACTGGTATATAAAGCGCCTTGCCTGCGGACTTACTAATTTAGCAAATATTTTCCGTCCCGAAATTATAATGCTCGGCGGCGGAGTTTCGAGGCAGGGTGAGAGGCTTACCGTACCCCTGCAAAGCTTACTTGATAAAGAACTTTTCGGCGGAACGCAGTACGCGCCCGTCAAAATAGCGACGGCGTCGCTCGGCTCGGACGCGGGTGCGTTCGGCGCGGCGGCGCTCGTTATGGGAGAATGATTATATGGATAAGGATATACCCGTTATATCTCTGCAAAGACTGCCGGTATATTTAAACTACTTGAAGGCTTTGCCCGATGACAGGCAGTACATATCGTCGGGTAACATTGCCGAGGCTTTGGGCATGGGCGAGGTTCTCGTGCGTAAAGATTTGGCTTATACAGCCGCAGTCGGAAGGCCGCGCGTGGGGTATCTCGTCAAAGAGCTTATTTCCGCATTGGAAGAATTTTTGTGCTGTAACGGAAGCAGAAAGGCGGTGCTCGTCGGCGCGGGAGCTTTGGGCAGGGCTGTTTTAAGCTACGGCGGATTTAAAAACTACGGAATTGAAATTGTCGCCGCGTTCGACAGCGACGAAAAAAAGATAGGCGATTTAGTTGCGGATAAACCTGTTTACGACATTGCACAAGCGGAAAGCGAGGTGAAAAAACTCGGCGCCGAGCTTGCGGTGATATGCGTCCCCGCGCAGTATGCGCAGGAAGTTGCGGACAGGCTTATTAGTTGCGGAATCAAGGCAATTTTAAATTTTGCCCCCGTGCTTATAAGGACGGGCAATGGAGTTGTCGTGCGCAATATAGACGTTGCGGCGAACCTTGCAGTGCTTTCAAGCATGATTTAAAGGAGTAAAAATGGAGCAGGATAAAACGGCTTTGGCCGAAAAACTTACAAAGCGCGCGAATACTTGCGTTAAGGTTGTAAAAATACTTTTTATCGCAATTTTAGTAGTCGCCGCCGCACTTATTTTGTTTGCAATAATAATTTCCGCCACCGGCTTTTTAAAGGACAACAGGGCGGGTACGCTGATAGGCTTCGTCGTGTTTGAAAGCGCTATGATACTTTTGCTTGCGGGCGTCGTCGCCGCATTTATTACCGCAAAGCTTAGCTTGAACAAACTTAAAAAATTAAACTGATTATATGGAACGCCGCCGCGCTTAATAAAGCGCGGCGGCGTAATTTTTAAAGTATTGCCCAACCCCTTTCGGAAACGGAAGTAAACCAAGCCTAATTGCTTGCGTTACACCGTGGTTGGGCTTTTATTCGTCTTGCATAGTTTGCAAGAACCGGACAAAAGACCCTTCAACTCACATCAATCTGTTCGGTTGTGAATCACTAACCGAATACGGGAAACCACCGCCAAAATATAATACTTGCGGAGTGAGTGAAGCGCAGGCCGCACCGCTAACTGACGCGCCGGGTAAGGAGTGTCGTAGTCTCCCGTACCGCAAAGGTAAGAAGCAAAGTACGCATAACGATTATTGCCGGAACGCAGCCAAGCAAAATGAAGTCTTTTACCCTTTGGGCAATTATACCGCAAAGTTATGAGGTTTGTAAACCTGTTTGGCGAAGGTAAAAGTATGAAGCGCAGGCCGCACCGCTATGAGTCGCGAAGTTAAAGCAGAAGCACCGCTCTTGTTCGCAAGATAACCCGAACCGTAAGCAGTAAGAGTAGTGAAGCCGGAACGCAGCCAAGCAAATTTAAGTCTTTTACCCTTTGCCTGATTATACCGCAAAAATATGAGGTTTGTAAACCTGTTTTGGCGAGGTAAAAGTAAAGCGCAGGCCGCACCGTTAACCGCCGAGCAGCGATAGTCCAATCACCGGACCCGCTGCCCGAAATATAAACAGCATTGTACGCATAAGAATAATCGGCGGAACGCAGCCAAGCAAAATAAAGTCTTTTACCCTTTGCCTGATTATACCGCAAAGTATGAGGTTTGTAAATCTGTTTGGCGTGGTAAAATTGAAGCGCAGGCCGCACCGCAAAGAGGAGCAAATTGTCCGTACCGTAAGCACTACCTATACCCGACAGATAATTAGCGCCGGAAGCATCAGTGTCGCCGCCGGTACGCAGCCAAGCAAATTAAAGTCTTTTACCCTTTAAATAATTATAGCATATTGTTTTGTATTTTTCAACGTTGCAAACCGCGCGCGGCTTTTTAATATTTGCAACAGCGGTTTAATATATTAGATATATGTCGCAGGAAAAGTTTAAAACAAGGGGCGGGTTTATACTCGCAAGTATAGGCGCGGCGGTGGGGCTGGGCAACGCGTTGCGCTTTCCGGGGCTGTGTGCAAAGTACGGCGGGGGAACATTCCTTTTTATATACTTAATAGCCCTCCTCGTTATGGGAGTACCAATACTAAACGCGGAAATTGCACTGGGAAGGAAGGTCGGCGGCGGCGCGCCCAAATGTATGGCGCGGCTTAATAAAAAAGCCGAACCCGTCGGCTGGGCTTCGTGCTTCAACTCTTTAATTGTCGCTATAATTTACGCTGGACTTTTGGGCTGGATAATAGCTATGCTTATAAAAATTGTTCCGCTGTGCAAAGCTACTTCAGAGAATCCGCGCACCGACGCGGCGGGGTACTTTTTCACCGAAGTGCTGAACGGAAATTCCTTTTCTCCTATCGTGTGCGGGTGCATTATCGCCGCGTGGGTTGTAATGTACTTCTGTCTGCGCGGGGGCGCAAAATCGCTTGCGGCAACGGCAAAATTTACGGTTATAATACCCATAGTTTTACTGTTGTTTTTTGCTATCCGCGGGCTTACTTACTCCAACAGCGGCAAGGCTTTATACGCGCTTTTCGTACCCGATTTCAAGGCATTGGCAAACGGCGAGCTGTGGCTTACCGCGCTTGGGCAGGTATTCTTTTCGCTGTCTATATTAGTCGGGATAATGCCCGCTTACGGCGCGTACCTGCCCGAGGGAACTAACGTATTCCGCGACAGTTTAATTATTGCGGGGGCGGACTTTTTCGTTTCCGTTCTCTCGTCGGTAGTGCTGTTTACAACGCTGTACGGCTGCGGTCTGCAAAACGATATTTCACAGTCGGGGATAGTTACCGCTTTCGTCGTGTACCCCGTGGCGATAACGCGCGTGTTCTCGCTTTCCCACCCCGCGCTGAACGGGGCAGTGGGCGTGCTGTTCTATTTTTCGCTTGCAATGATGGCGGCGCAGTCTGCCGTGTCAATGATAGAGGCGGCGGCAAATCCCCTTGCCGAAAAGTTCAAAATAAAAAAGAAAAAGCTTGCCCTTTTTATCTGTCTTATCGGGGCGGCGGTGTGCCTTACGTTTGCAACTCCGCTCGCGGCGGCGGTAGTGGATATTGCCGACCACTTTGCAAACTACTTTAACATACTTTTGCTTGGCGTTGCGGAAAGCTTGCTTTTAGGGTTAAGCGCAAAGAGGGAAGACCTCGTCGGCGAAATTAACCGCTATACCAAGAGAATAAGAATGCCGAAAAAAGCGTTTTTGATTTCGCTTAAAGTTATCTGCCCCGTAGTGCTTTGTTCGCTGACGGCGTGGGGGCTGTACAACTTTATTTTCGTCGAGCATTTGTCTTACGGAAGTTACCCCGTCTGGGCGCAGATTATTTTCGGCTGGGTTGTATCGGTTATAATCTTTTCCTCGGGCTTTGTAATAAAGCTTATAGACAGGGGGAAGGGGTTGCGTTTTATACGGCGCAAAAAGTCTTTACAATAAAGAGGGCGCGCCCGAAAGGGCGCGCTTTTCTATTCCATAATTTTACGGCGCGAAAATTGTAAATATAGGTCGAAAACATTTTGATATTTCATTCATAAGTGTTATAATTAATCAGTATTAATTTATTGATTAATAAAACGGCAAAAAATCAACAGGAGAGACTAATGGCACAAAATCTTTTTGAGGGAACGGAAGAGCAGATGGCGCAGCTTTTAAGCTGCATAAACGCTCACCGCAACGAGCCCGGCGCACTTATGCCCGTATTGCACGAGGCGCAGAACATTTACGGCTATCTTCCCGCGGAAGTTCAGACGGTTATAGCCGAGGAGCTTGAAATACCCCTTGCCGAAGTATACGGCGTTGCAACATTCTACTCGCAGTTTTCGCTCACCCCTAAGGGCAAGCACCAGATAAGCGTATGCCTCGGCACGGCTTGCTACGTAAAGGGTTCGGACAAAATTTTAGAGGCTATCGAGAGGGAGCTGAGAATATCCTGCGGCGAGTGTACGCCCGATAAAAAGTTCTCGATAGAAAGCTGCCGCTGCGTTGGCGCGTGCGGACTTGCGCCCGTAATGATAGTGGACGGAGAGGTCTACGGAAAATTGACGGCGGCGGACGTCCCTACAATTTTGGACAAGTACATGAAGGATTAAGGAGGCGGAATAAATGACAGTACAGGAACTTGAAAACATTGCCGCCCAGAAAGCGGATTTAATAAACGTAAGGCGCATCGTGCGCGAACAGGCTGAAAAGCTTGCCGAGAACACGGGCTACAGAAAGCAGGTTTTGGTGTGCGGCGGTACGGGCTGTACTTCCTCGCACTCTCTGCAGGTTATCGAACAGCTTGAAAAGAGCTTTAAAGAGCTGAAAATAGACGACGTTTTAATAGTAAAGACGGGCTGCTTCGGACTTTGCGCACTCGGTCCCATAATGATAGTTTACCCCGAGGGTGCGTTCTACTCGCAGATGACCCCCGAGCACGCCAAGACGGTTGCCGAAAGGCACCTTGTTAAAGGCGGCAGAATAGTAAAGGAGCTTTTATATGCGGATACCGTTCATAGAGACGGCAGCGTTATTCCGTTTGCGGAAATTCCTTTCTACAAACACCAGATGCGTATAGCTTTAAGAAACTGCGGCGTAATCGCGGCGGAAAGCATCGAGGAAGCTATCGCGGCAGGCGACTACAAGGCGCTTGCAAAGGTTTTGACCTCTATGACCCCCGACGAGGTTATCGCGGAAATAAAAGCCGCGGGGCTTCGCGGCAGGGGCGGCGCAGGCTTCCCCACCGGTCTTAAATGGCAGTTTACCAAGGACGCGGCAGGCGACAAAAAATACGTTTGCTGTAACGCGGACGAGGGCGACCCCGGCGCGTTTATGGACCGCTCGGTTCTGGAGGGCGACCCCCACACCGTACTCGAGGCTATGACGATAGCGGGCTTTGCGGTAGGCGCGCAGGAGGGTTACATTTACGTCCGCGCGGAGTACCCCATAGCCGTTGAAAGGTTAAACATAGCAATTTCACAGGCAAGAAAGCTCGGGCTTTTAGGAAACAATATTTTAGGCAGCGGATTTAACTTCGACATTCACGTCCGTCTCGGCGCGGGTGCGTTCGTCTGCGGCGAGGAAACGGCGCTTATCGCAAGCGTTGAGGGCAAGCGCGGCGAACCCTGCCCCAAGCCCCCCTTCCCCGCACAAAGCGGTATATTCAGAAAGCCTACGCTTATAAACAACGTTGAGACGTGGGCAAGCGTTGCGCCTATAATTTTAAAAGGCTCGGAATGGTTCTCGTCTATCGGTACCGAAAAGAGCAAGGGCACCAAGGTATTTGCGGTAGGCGGAAAAATCAAAAATGTAGGTCTTGTGGAAGTTCCTATGGGCACTACGCTGAAAACCATAATTTACGATATCGGCGGCGGAATACCCAACGACAAAAAGTTTAAAGCCGCGCAGACGGGCGGTCCCTCGGGCGGCTGTATTCCCGCAAAATATATCGATATAGCAATGGACTTCGACAACCTCGTCGCTATCGGCTCGATGATGGGCTCGGGCGGTCTTATCGTCATGGACGAGGACACCTGTATGGTGGATATAGCTAAGTTCTACTTAGAGTTCACCGCGGACGAAAGCTGCGGCAAATGCACCCCTTGCAGAATAGGTACTAAGCGCCTTTTGGAGACGCTTACAAAAATAACCGACGGCAAGGGCGAACCCGAGGACTTGGAAAAGATTAAAGAAATTGCAGAGCATATGAAGTCGTCTTCTTTATGCGCGCTCGGTCAGTCCGCGCCCAACCCCGTGCTATCGGCAATGGAGCACTTCGGCGACGAATACAAGGCGCACATCTATGAAAAGAAGTGCCCCGCGGGCGTGTGCAAATCGCTTTTGAATTACTACATAGAACCCGACAGATGCCGCGGCTGTACGCTGTGCGCGCGCAACTGCCCCGCAAACGCAATTTCGGGCGTTGTAAAGAGTGCGCATGAGATAGACCCCAGCAAGTGCATTAAATGCGGACAGTGTATAGCGCACTGCCGTTTCAGCGCGATAGTGAAGAAGTGAGGTGAGGAGCATGGTTAATCTTAAAATAAACGGTATTCCGGTAAGCGTGCCGGAAGGTTCGACTATATTGCAGGCGGCAAAGGTCGCCAACGTAAGAATCCCCACCCTGTGCTATTTAAAGGACGTGCAGTGCGTCGGCTCGTGCCGCGTGTGCCTCGTTGAAGCGACGGGCGCAAGGGGACTTGTGGCGGCGTGCGTTTATCCCGTTGCGGAAGGAATGGAAGTGCGCACCAATACGCCGAGGGTAAGAAAGTCGAGAAAGACAACAATTGAGCTTATCCTTTCAACCCATAAAAAGAAGTGTTTAAGCTGCGTTCGCTCTATGAACTGCGAATTGCAAAAGCTCGCCTTAGAGTACAACGCGGAAGAGGATAAATTCGGCACAGACCACGACGTTAAGCCTATCGACGATTTGTCGGCTTCGGTCGTAAGAGATAATTCTAAGTGCGTTATGTGTACGCGCTGTGTTGCCGCGTGCGAGCAGCAGACTATCGGCGCGATAGGTCCCAAAAACAGGGGATATGCAAAGGTTATCGGCTCGCCGTACGACGTTTCGCTTGCGTATACGCCTTGCGTAAACTGCGGTCAGTGCGTGGTTGCCTGCCCCGTAGGAGCGCTGTATGAAAAGAGCGCGGTTGCCGACGTCTGGGGCGCGATAGTAGATCCCGAAAAGCAGGTTGTGTTCTTTACCGCTCCGTCGGTTAGGGCGACGCTCGGAGAGGCGTTCGGGCTTCCCGTAGGGACGAACGTAGAGGGCAAGATGGTTACCGCCATAAAACAGCTCGGCGACGTTAAGTGCTTCAATATGGATATAACCGCCGACCTCACTATTATGGAGGAGGCGAACGAGCTTTTGGACAGAATTAAAAACGGCGGCAAGCTGCCCATGTTTACAAGCTGCTGCCCCGGCTGGATAAAGTTTGCCGAGCATTACTATCCCGAGCTTTTACCCAACATATCCTCCTGCAAATCGCCGCAGGAAATGTTCTCGGCAGTGCTTAAAACGTACTATTGCGAAAAGCACGGCATAGACCCGAAAAATCTATACGTCGTATCGGTTATCCCCTGCACGGCTAAAAAGTTTGAAATTTCGCGCGACGAGCTCGGACATTTCACGGACGCGGCTTTGACCACGCGCGAGCTTGCTAAAATGATTAAGGAAGCGGGTATCGATTTTGCCAACGTCGAGGACTCCGCATTCGACTTGCCCTTCGGCGAGGCGAGCGGCGCGGGTGCGATTTTCGGCGCAACCGGCGGCGTTATGGAAGCGGCATTACGTACCGCGGCATATAAGCTTGGCGGAAGCGGCGCACCTTTGGAGTTTAAAGAAGTGCGCGGAACGCAGGGCGTAAAAGAGGCGGAGTATAACGTAGGCGGCGCTACCGTTAAGGTTGCGGTTGCAAGCGGCCTCGGCAATGCGAGAAAGGTAATAGAGGATATAAAGAGCGGTAAGAAGGACTATACCTTCGTTGAGATTATGGCTTGCCCCGGCGGCTGTATAAACGGCGGCGGACAGCCCTACGTTCACGACGAAGTAAGAAACTCTATCGACTTAAAGGCGGTACGCGCGCAGGCGCTTTACGACTACGATAAGGAAAGTAAAATGCGCACCTCGCACTCTAACCCCGCAGTCGAAACGCTGTATAAAGAGTATTTTGAAAAGCCCAACAGCCACAAGGCCCACAAGCTTTTACATACCACTTACGGCAAACGCGAAAAGTATTAAAGTAGTTCACGAAAATTTGCTTAACGCAAATTTTCCGTGAGTAAAGAGGTTAACGTATTTATAAAAAACGCGCGGCTTTTAAAAGCCGCGCGTTAATAATATTGAAAACGTAAAAAGTTTGTAGTATAATAAATTTATTCAAGGAGGAAATATGAATAAACCGTTCGTTAAAAACGTCTTTGCGGTAATTCTAGGTATTGCACTGCTTATTGAGGTTTACGAGGCTTTTACACTGCTCATAAGCGGATTTATCGTAAAGGACGCTATGATTTTCACTTCCGAAACGGATATGAACAAGATAGTTGAGTTTGTTAAATGGTCGTCGGTTGGTGTAGGCTGTCTGCTTGTTCCCGCGCTGCTCGGGAGCGCACTTGGGTTTTTCTCTAAGGGAAGGATTTTAAAAATTCTTTCCGCGGCAATATGGCTTGCCGTTGCGGTTACGTGTATTACGCTGTTGTTCGTTCTGAGAAAAACAGTGTTGGATATGCTTGACGCAAATTTATATGCGGTTGCGGCGGAGCTTATGGACGAAATGCTTTTGGTTGCCATACCAGCGGTGTTGATATGCGTTTACTTTATTTTGGACAGCGTGTTTCTTTTCGGCAAAAAGGAGGTAAAGGCAAATGAAAAAGCTTAAGCTGTTTTTAGCCTCGCTTATATGCGTGTTATGCATCTGCCCTGCGTTTGCCGGTTGTTCAACAAATAATGCGGAGTACGTAGAGGATAGCTTTACTTACAAGCTTGAAAGCTACAGTTACGGAACGCAGTGGTTTGATAGCAGTTTTGAGTTGAAAATAGAAGAGGTAGGTAAGTATAAGGTTGAATATACTTTATACGGTGATTACTCCAACGAAACAAGTTACAGATGGAAGTTAGAATTGTCGGACGAATTTAAATCGGAAAAGACCGACTCTCATAAAGTTTCGTATTACGGTTATGCAAATACAAATTCTCCTACGCTTAAAATCACTATAAAAGATATAAAGATAACCAAACTTAAAGACGATAGCTTTTATACCGATATTGCGTTGGGATTAGGTATAAGCGCGGCGGTGCTGACCGTAGCGGTTGTAACGCTGTTCGTACTTGAAAAGACAGGCGTTATAAAAACTAAAAAACGCGAGGAATAAACTTTATAAAAAAATAAGCCGCGCGGCGTATGCCGCGCGGCTTTATCTTTTTAACTATTCCTTAGGTATGCTTTTTAAATATGCGTCCATTGAAAAGG